>CAKTCY010000022.1 GCA_934540955.1 uncultured Faecalibacterium sp. | reverse complement strand
ACAACGTCCTCGCCCTGTGCATTGATCAGGTACTCGCCCATCAGCTTCTTAGCGCCGGTGGCGGGGTCACGGGTGAAGGCAACGCCGGTGCCGGAGCGGTCGCCGGAGTTACCAAAGGCCATCTGCTGCACGTTGACAGCGGTGCCCCACTCGTAGGGGATCTCGTTCATCTTACGGTAGACGTTTGCACGGGGGTTATCCCAGCTGCGGAACACGGCCTTGACAGCCTCGATCAGCTGATCGCGGGGATCCTGCGGGAAGGGACGGCCTTCGTTCTCCTCGTAGATCTTCTTGAAGGTGCCGACCAGTTCCTTCAGGTCGTCAGCAGTCAGGTCAACGTCATTCTTGACGCCCTTGGCTTCCTTCATCTTGTCGATCTCGACCTCGAACAGGCTCTTCGGAACCATCATAACGACGTCGGCGAACATCTGCACGAAGCGGCGGTAGCAGTCGTATGCAAAGCGGGCATTGCCGGTCTTTTTAGCCAGACCCTCAACAGCCTCGTCGTTCAGGCCCAGGTTCAGGATGGTGTCCATCATGCCGGGCATGGACTGACGTGCGCCGGAACGGACGGAGACCAGCAGGGGGTTGGTGTTGTCACCGAACTTCTTGCCGGTGATCTCTTCCAGACCCTTGAGGTGCTCAAAGATGTCAGCAGTGATGTCGTCATTGATCTGACGGCCGTCTGCGTAGTACTGGGTGCAGGCGTCGGTGGTGATGGTGAAGCCCTGCGGCACCGGCATACCGGCTGCGGTCATCTCGGCCAGACCGGCACCCTTGCCGCCCAGCGTGTTCTTCATGGTGACCTTGTCACCGCCGAAAGCGTCATTGCCTTCGCTGAAGTAGTACAGATACTTTTTGCTCATGCGTTGTTTACCTCCCATTCGTGACCATCGGCACACTAGCCGTGGTCTCATCGTTTGCCTTGTCTTGAACGTACGATGAACATTGTTTTGTGAATGCTAAACTATTATACCAGAAAATCCATTCCTTTCCACCATGCAAAATCCCGAATTTGTCTGTTATTTTTTATGCAAATCTCTTGAAATTTTCCAAGTTTTAAGGTAGTATAGAATGGGAGAAAGTTCGAGAGGTTTTTTGTTTATACACGCGATTTCTCGTCCTGTTGGATACAACTTTCTATCCCTGTAACTTTTCAAATTCTATTTTGTCGGAACAAAGCTTTCCGCAGCGGGGTGCTGGGGCGGACAGGCAACATTTTTCCGGTCGCCTTTTCTGTCTCTCTTCCGCCGCGCGCTTTGGTGGGAAGGGAGATTTTTTATGCAAAATTCTATTTCTGAACAGGCCCGTGCCGCTGCTCTGGCACAGCTGGACGCCGCTGAGGCTGCCCGCGAGGACATCCTTGTGCAGCACATTGCAAACGGCGTTGTCATCAACAGCCGCACCGTGCAGATCGACCCGGAGGTGGTCATTGCCCCGGGCGCTGTGATCCTTGCGGGCACCATCCTGCGGGGCAAGACGGTCATCGGCGCGGGCTGCGTCATCGGCCCCAACACCCTCATTGAGGACAGCACCGTGGACGAGGGCACTACCGTGAATGCCAGCCAGATCTACGGCAGCCACATCGGCCCACACAACAACATCGGCCCCTTCACCCATGTGCGGGTGAACACCGTCACCGACTACGGCGTGCATCTGGGCGCCTATGTGGAGACCAAGAATTCCAACTTTGCCCGTGGCAACACTGTGAGCCACCTGACCTACATCGGCGACAGCGATGTGGGCAAGTACTGCAACTTCGGCTGCGGCACCGTCACCTGCAACTACGACGGCAAGGATAAGTTCCGCACCCAGATCGGCGATTACTGCTTCATCGGCTGCAACACCAACCTTGTGGCCCCGGTCAAGGTGGGCGACGGTGCCTACACCGCCGCCGGCAGCACCATCACCAAGGATGTGCCCGCACAGGCACTGGGCATCGCCCGGGAGCGCCAGACCAATCTGGACGGCTGGGCAGATCCCAAGATGGAAGCCTACATCGCCAAAAAGCAGAAGCTGGAGAACGAGCAGAGCAAGTAACCCTCTGCCGGAAGGGAGCCGCGTATGAAGTCTGAAAGCTTTCGCAAGCAGGCGCTGAGCCTGGTCCTTTTCTTCGCGGCTGTTGCCGCCGTGTTCGCCCTGACCCGTCTGCGCAGCGACCCCGCCAAAAAGCAGGCGGAGTTCGTGGTGCAGCAGCTGCTCTCCTGCTCCTCCGCTGTGGAGCAGGCTGTGGATGCCGCCGCGCCGCCCGCCGGCAGCGAACCGGGGCTTGCTGCTGTGGATACCGATGGGCTGTACGCCTTTCTTCAGGCGCAGCTGGGCGATGCCATGACAGCCGACTGCCTTGACAAGGTCATGGCAAACCGCCTGCCCACCCGCATCACCGCGCTGGCCGGGCAGTCCGGCGATAAGCTGGTGCCCGCTGACCTGACCCTGAAAAAGCGCGCCGGGGCAGAAAACTGCTACGACTTTTCCGCCGCCCTGCTGACCGCTGCGGACAGCACCGCCGCCGCGCAGGTATCCGGCACCATCACCATGGTGAAGGAGGACGGCCGCTGGAAGGCCTCTGCCATCACGCTAAACCTGTAATAAGCCCTTTTGCCCCTGTGCCCTGCGGCATGGGGGCATTTTTTGCTTATAATGTATATCTTTTTGCGCGCGCGTATGTTATACTTAGATGTTGTATCACACTATTATCAGGAAAAGGTATTATCATATCATGAATGAAAACGATATCTGGCTCATTGCAGGGCTGGGCAACCCCGAAGCAAAATATGACGGCACCCGCCACAACGCCGGTTTTGCCGCGCTGGACGCGCTGGCCGACAAGTGGAACATCTCTGTGGGCAAGACCAAATTTCAGGGCCTGTGGGGACAGGGCGAGGTGGACGGCCACAAGGTGGTGCTGCTGAAACCCCTGACCTACATGAACCTCTCCGGCGATTCCATCGCCCCCATGGCGGGCTTTTTCAAGATCCCTGCCGACCATGTGCTGGTGCTGTGCGATGATATCACGCAGGCGCCCGGCAAGCTGCGCATCCGTCCCTCCGGTTCTGCCGGCGGGCACAACGGCCTGAAGAGCATCATCGCCCGGCTGGGCGGGGAGAACTTCCCCCGCATCCGCATCGGCATCGGTGCAAAGCCCCACCCGGACTACGACCTTGCCGCATGGGTGCTGGGCAAGTTCCCGCCGGAGGACGCCAAGGCCATCGCCGACCGCTACCCCGACCTTGAAGCCGCCGCAAAGCTCATCATGGACGGTAAGCTCAGTCTGGCACAGAGCAAGTATAACGGGTAAAAATCATTCTCCCGCATCCTGACAGGAAAGGAGGTTTTTCCATGTACGAAGCCTTACTCAAGGCCGCACCGGAATATCAGAAGGTCGCTGCAAGCTTTGGCTCCGCCGGGCCGGCGGCGCTGTTCGGTCTGCCGCCCGCAGGCCGGGCGCTGCTGTATGCCGCCCTGCAAAAAGACCTTGGGCGGGTGCTTTGCATCGTGACCCCCGGCGAGGCCGAGGCCACCCACTTTGCGGATGACCTCAAGGCGCTGGGGCTTACCGCTGCGGTGTTCCCGCCCCGGGACTTCATGCTGCGCCCGGTGGAGGGCGCAGGCCGCGAGTACGAGTACCGCCGCCTTTCGGTGCTGGGCGCACTGGCGGGCGGGCGGCTGCAGGCCGTCTGCGTGCCCGCCGAGGCGCTGCTGCAGTACACCGTGCCCCGGGCGGAATTTATCCAGAACACCCTCACCCTGAAGCCCGGCATGGTGTATAACCGCGAAGCGCTGGTGGCGCGGCTGTTTGCCGCCGGGTATGTGCGCCGCAGTCAGGTGGACGGCCCGGGACAGTTCAGCGTGCGCGGCGATATCGTGGATATCTACGCGCCGGATATGCGTCAGCCCGCCCGTGTGGAGTACTGGGACGACGAGATCGACTCCATGTCCTCCTTTGACCTGCTGACCCAGCGGCGGGACGGCGCATTGGAAAAAATATACCTCTCCCCTGCCCGCGAGGTGCTGTTCGGCAGTACCGCCGAGACCGCCGAGGCGCTGCGCAATGCCATTAAAAAGGCGCGCGGCAAGCGCCGCATCGCGCTGGAAAAGGCCACCGAGGCCGATCTTTCCCAGCTGGATTCCGGCCTGATGCCGGAGGCCATGGATAAATATTACGGCATCCGCTACCCCGCCCCTGCCACACTGCTGGATCATCTGGACGCGCCGCTGTTCATTCTGGACGAGGTGGGCGGCATCCGGGATGCACAAAAGGCCACCGAGTTCCGCCGCAGCGAGGAGCTGACCGGGCTGCTGGAGGAGGGCGTGCTCTGCCCCGGGCTGGATGTGCTGTACCAGACCATGGACGATCTTGTCATTGCCGCCCAGAACCACAGCACCCTGCTGTGCGAGAACTTCCTGCGCGGGATGAACGAGTTCAAGCTGAAAGATCTTATCAACGCCGAGGCCTTTGCCGCCCCCAACTGGAACGGCGACCTTGCCTCCCTGCGGGAGGACTTAGACCCGCTCATCGCCCAAGGCTACGCCGTCACCCTGTTTGCCGGTACGCCCAAGGGCGCAGCCGCCCTGACCCGCGACCTTGCCGACAAGGGCTATTCCGTGAGCATGAGCCGGGATGTGCGCCCCGCCAAGGGCATTTTACAGGTGCTGCCTGGGCATCTGACCGCCGGGTGCACCTTCCCCTTTGCCCACGCGGCGGTGCTTTCCAGCCGCCGCCACGGACTGGACGAGGAGGCCGCCGCCGAAGCCAAAAAGCGCAAGAAGAACAAAAACGCCCTGTCCAGCCTTTCGGACATCAAGCCCGGGGACTATGTGGTGCACCAGAGCCACGGCATCGGGATGTACGCCGGTATCCAGCGGCTGGAGGTGCAGGGCGCTACCAAGGACTACCTCAAGGTGCAGTATTCCGGCTCGGATGTGCTGTATGTGCCGGTGACCCAGCTGGATCTGCTCAGCCGCTACACCGCCCCCGGCGATGAGGAAAAAGTAAAGCTTGCAAAGCTGGGCGGCACCGAGTGGCAGCGCACCCGCGCCAAGGTGAAAAAGGCCACCGAGGAGATGGCGCAGGAGCTGATCGAGCTTTACGCCCGCCGCCGTCAGGCCACGGGCTACGCCTTCCCGCCGGACGGCGACTGGCAGCGGGACTTTGAGACCCGCTTTGACTACGACGAGACGGACGACCAGCTGCACGCCACCGCCGAGATCAAGCAGGACATGGAAAAAGGCTACCCCATGGATCGCCTGCTCTGCGGCGATGTGGGCGTGGGCAAGACCGAGGTGGCGCTGCGCGCCGCCTTCAAGTGCATCATGGGCGGCAAGCAATGCGCCCTGCTGGCACCCACCACCCTGCTGGCGTGGCAGCACTACAACACCCTGCTCTCCCGCATGGAGGCTTTCCCGGTGAAGATCGGGATGCTGTCCCGCTTCCGTACCGCCAAGCAGCAAAAGGAGACCCTGCGCGGCCTGCAGGCCGGCAGCGTGGATATCGTGGTGGGCACCCACCGGCTGCTTTCCAAGGACGTAAAGTTCCACGACCTCGGCCTTGTCATCATCGACGAGGAACAGCGCTTTGGCGTGAAGCACAAGGAAAAGCTGAAGGAAAGCTTCATCGGGGTGGATATGCTCACCCTGTCGGCTACCCCCATCCCCCGCACCCTGAACATGGCTATGAGCGGCATCCGGGATCTTTCCACCATCGAGCAGCCGCCCATCGAGCGGCAGCCGGTGGAGACCTTTGTGCTGGAATATAACGACGTTATCCTTGCCGAAGCCATGAAGAAGGAGCTTGCCCGGGGCGGACAGGTGTACTATCTGCACAACCGGGTGGACAACATTGAAGCCTGCGCCGCCCATGTCAGCCAGATGGTGCCGGGTGCGCGGGTAGGCATTGCCCACGGCAAGATGACCGAGGAAGAGCTGAACCCCGTGTGGCAGCACCTGCTGAACGGCGAGATCGACATTCTGGTCTGCACCACCCTCATTGAGACCGGCATTGATGTGCGCAACTGCAACACCCTCATCATTGAGGACGCCGACCGCATGGGACTGGCGCAGCTGTACCAGATCCGCGGGCGGGTGGGACGCTCCGGCCGCAAGGCCTACGCCTACTTCACCTTCCGCCGGGACAAGACCCTGACCGATATCGCCCAGAAGCGGCTTTCCGCCATCCGGGAGTTCACCGCCTTCGGCTCCGGCTTCCGCATCGCCATGCGGGACCTGCAAATTCGCGGCGCGGGCAGTCTGCTGGGGCACAGCCAGCACGGCCACATGGAGGCCGTGGGCTACGACCTCTACGTTAAAATGCTGGGACAGGCCATTGCCCGGGCGCGGGGCGAGCCCGTCCAGCGGGACAAGAGTGATTGTCTTGTGGATCTGCGGGTGGACGCCTTCATCCCGGAAAAGTATATCCCGGACGGTGCAGGGCGCATCGAGGCCTACAAGCGCATTGCCGCCATCCAGACCCCGGAGGACGCCGCCGATGTGCTGGACGAGCTCATCGACCGCTACGGCGACCCGCCGCCCTCGGTGAGCGATCTGGTCAACGTCTCCCTTGTCCGCGTACAGGCTGCTGCCGTGGGCGTGTATGAGGTAACCCAGAAGAAGGATACCCTCATCCTGAATCTGGAAACGCTGGACCTTGCCATGATACGCGGCCTGTTACAGGCCTTCAACGGCCGGGTGACCGCCGGGGCGGGCACAAAGCCCTACCTCTCGGTGGTATTGCAGCCGGACGAAAAGCCGCTGGAGCTGCTGCAAAGCATCCTGAAGGCCATGGCAGACATTCTGACCGGCACCGAACGCGAAAAAGCTCCCCCTGTCGGGGAAGCTGGCACGCGCAAGCGTGACTGAGAGGGTCTTATAAAAACAACAAGGAGCAAAACGCATGAAAAAGAAACTGCTTGCGCTGGTATGCGCACTTGCACTGACCGTCAGCCTTGTGGGCTGTGTATTCTCCACCCCGGATACCGTGGGCAAGATCGGCGATTTTGAGGTGACCAGCGGCTTATATCTGCTGGCGCAGTACGATGCCTACCAGCAGGCTGCGCAGCTGGCAGGCTCTGAGCAGGACACCAGCAAGGTGAAGTCCTTCCTCAAGGCCACCATCACCACCGATGCCGACACCGGCGAGACCGCCGTGGTAAGCGACTATGTGGCGCAAAAGACGCTGGAGACCCTGCAGACCCTTGCCGCCGTGGATGCCCGCTTTACCGAGCTGGGCGGCCAGCTGACCGAGGAGCAGAAATCTGCCGCCGACAGCTACGCCCAGCAGCTGATGGATAACTACGGCGATGCCTACACCGCCAACGGCATCGGGCTGGAGACCTTGAAGCTGTACCAGCAGCTGCAGTACAAGCACACCCTGCTGCTGGATCTTGTCTACGGCAAGGACGGCGAGACCCCCGTGGACGACGCCGACCTGACCGAGCATCTGGACAGCCAGATGTACGAGCTAGCCTATGTGAACATTCCGCTGTACAACACCAGCACCTTCGCCTTTGCCAGCGATGACCAGAAGGCCGAGATGCTCTCCCTTGCCCAGAAGGCTGCGGACAGCTACAACGCCAGCGCCCCGGAGGACACCTCCAGCCAGCTGACTGCCTTTAACAGCATCGCAAGCAGCGCACTGACCGATATCTGCGCTGTGCTGGACGCAGACGTGCCCTCCACCAGCGCCCTGCAGACCGACCTTTTGAGCGAAAGCGACCTGACCGGTGCCTTTACGCAGGAGGGTGCCGCCGACACCCTGCGCGGCCTTGCCTACGGGCAGGCAGCCGCCATCCAGTACACCGGCTACGCCATGATGCTGGCCGTCCGTCTGGACCCGCTGGGCATCTCCACGCTGGACGCTCTGCGCAGCCAGATCCTGAGCGACATGAAGGGCGAGGAGCTGGACGACGCCCTTGCCGCCTACGGTGCCCAGCTGGAGAGCAACCTGAGCAGCTCTGCCATGGATAAGCTGCCCGCCGCAAAGATCGTGAACGACACCAGCGCCAACAGCTGATGCCTGCATAAAACAAGACACCCGGGTCTTTCACCTTCCAAGAGGAAGGTGTGAAAGACCCGGGTGTTATTTTTTGCTTTGTGCTGTGCGCCGCTTACTTGCGTGCGATCATCTCGGTATAGGCCAGCACCAGCGGGCCTACGCCCTTGGCGTCGTTGCAGACCACCGGCTCGCTGAAGTAATAGGCCAGAGAGCCGTCACGGTGATCCTTGCCGCCCAGACCTGCCACAAGGCAGATGCCGTCCAGCTGCAGGCTGCCGTCCGGGTTCTTGGACAGATACCGGTCGCAGGTGCCGTAGAAGGCCTTCTCTGCCCATGCAGCCATGCGCTTGGGCAGGTAGCCCAGACGCACGCCCTTGAGCACGGCGTAGGTGAACAGGGCGGTGCCGCTGGTCTCCAGATAGTTGCCCTCGGCCTCCGGGTGGTCGATGACCTGCCAGAACATCCCGGTCTGCTCGTCCTGGAACTTGTGCATATCCTCCACGGTCTGCTTGAGCATGGCCATGATGCCGCGGTACTCGTTGTACAGCTGCTCGTCCATGCGCTCCAGCACATCCACCATCGCCACAAGGAACCAGCCCATGGCGCGCAGCCAGAAGTTGGGGCTGCAGCCGGTCTCGGGGTCTGCCCAGTACATCTGACGGCTCTCATCGTAGCCGTGGTAGTACAGGCCGGTCTTTTCGTCCCGCATGTGCTTTTTGATGTTCATGAACTGCTTGTAGCTGTCGATGCAGCCCTGCATCTTGTTAAAGCGGGTCTCGTACTCCATGTAGAAGGGCTGTGCCATATAGGTGCCGTCCAGCCACACCTGCCACGGATAGATATCCTTGTGCCAGAAGTTGCCCTCCTTGGTGCGGGGCTGGGTAAGCAGCTGGCTGCGGATGGTGTCAATGGCCTTGCGGTACTTCTCGTCCCCATAGATGTCGTACAGGATGAACAGGTTCTTGCCCTGATTCACGTTGTCCAGATTATACTCCTTGGGGTCGTAGGTCTTGATGGAGCCGTCCGGCTGCACAAAGTAGTCGATGAACTCCTTGGAAAACTCCAGATACTTCTCGTCGCCGGTGGTCTTGTACAGGCTCAGGCAGGCGGTGATCATGCAGCCGTCGATGTAGTTCCACTTGTTGGGCTTGCCGCTGCGCACCTTCTCGATGTTCCACATCGGTGCCTCGGCGCTGGAATTGGCGATCAGGTAGTCCACATAGTCGCCCAGCATGGACAGGATCTTTTCATGGGTCATGGGTCAGTCCTCCTCAAAATGTCCTACGTTGACAAAGTGCAGCCGCTCGCCCTCGTAGCCCTCGATCTTCACGTTGTGCAGCTCGATCTCCTTGACGTTCTCGGCATAGATGGCCAGCTTTTTCACCAGCGGACGGTTGTCGGCCATGGCAGCCTGTCCCTCCTTGGCGTTGGGGTCGAAGGTGATGCTCACATCCCGCATGGTCACCCGCTCGATGGGCTGCTCCGGCAGACCGTCGAAGTAGCAGCCCGCGAACTGGGCATCGGTAGCCACGATGTTCTCCATGGTCAGGCTGCCCAGCTTGGGGGTGTACTCGTCCACCGGCAGCGGCTCGCGGCACTGCACATAGGGGCCGTGGCCGTCCGGGTCGCAGAAGTAGAACATATTGATAACGAAGGGTGCCTTGACGCCCCGCATCTCCACGTTGCGGAACACCAGCCCGTCAATGACGGCGGTGTTGCCGCGGCCGCGGCGGGTCTTGACGCGCAGACCGCGGTCGGTGTGGTCCATCAGGCACTGGGTCACCACCATATCCTTGACGCCGCCGCTCATCTCGCTGCCGATGACGATGCCGCCGTGGCCCTTGTCCAGCAGGCAGTTGCGGATGACGGTGTGCTCACAGCTGCGTTTCAGCTTCATGCCCAGAAAGACCTTGCTGGCCTTCATGGCGATGCAGTCGTCGCCCACATGGATGTTCATGCCGATGATGCGGATATACTCGCAGCTCTCGGGGTCGATGCCGTCCGTGTTGGGGGCGTTGTAGGGGTTGTTGATGTTGAAGTTGAGTAGGTCGAGATGCTTGACAAAGATGGGGTGGATGGTCCAGGAGAAGCTGTTCTGCACCGTGATGCCGTGCAGGCAGACGTTCTCGCTGTCCACAGCAGCCACGGCGCGGGGACGCCATGCGATGCGCTTGATCTTGGGGTTTACCCACCAGTCGCCGTTCTGGGCATCGCAGTCCAGCGTGCCCTCGCCGGTCACCACCACGTCATGCACCTGCGTGATGTTCAAAAGACCCGCAAAGCTGTCCAGCGGGTTGCCCTCCCAGCCGGTCAGGTAGTACTCGTCCACCTCGTTCTCGCTGGGCAGCACACCGGGCAGGATGGGGTAATGGGTGCGGTCGTTGTCGCCCAGCAGCACAGCGCCCTTTTCCAGATACAGGGTGGTGTTGCTCTTCATGAACAGGCTGGCGGTGCGGTAACGGCCGGCGGGCACATACACCGTGCCGCCCTTGGGGCAGGTGGACAGCGCCGCCTGCAGCCGCACGGTGTTGTCGGTCTCGCCGTCAGCCACCAGACCGTAGCGGGAAGCATCCACAAAGAAGGTCTCAGCCTCGGTGGTGAAATCCAGCTTCAGGGTCTCACCCTCGGCCTGCACCTCCACCGTATAGGTGGTACCGGGCAGCAGGGAGAACAGGGAGAACACGTTGGTGTTGCAGGCCTCGTATACCGTCTTGCCGTTCAGAGCAACGGTAAAGGGGTGTGCCGGACGGTAGCACAGCTCGTTTTCCAGTTCGAAAACGGCGCTGCGGGTCATGGAACGGATCAGGGTCAGATTCATGCGAAATAACCTCCTGTGAGTTTGTCTTGCCCCCACGGGGCAGACGTGGTATCATGAGGAAAAGCGCTCTCCCGGTCACCGGGAGGGCTGTTTCCAGAAAGGATGCGCAAAATGAAAGCGGAACGGGAAAAGATCAACGCGAAGGTAAAGGCAGACACCGTGCGGCTGACCGGCAGCAAGCTGGAGCTGACGGCAGACGAGGAGATGTGCACCTTTCTGCTGGTAAGTGAGGGCAGCTGCACCCTGCAAATGGGGGAAAACAGCCTGCTGCTGAACCCCGGCAGCGCGCTGCTGCTGGGTGCGGGGGATGCGGTACTCACCGCCGCCGGTACAGCCGTACCGGAGCTGGTGGGCTGCCGGTTCCCGCTCAGCGCCCTGCACGAGCTGCGCAGCACCGCCCAGCGGGATTTTGTCCGGCTGTTCGTGCCCGGGGAGGCAACAGTGCTGTACGGCCCGGTGCTGTGGACCCGCCGCCTGCGCACCCTGCTGGAGATGATGCGCTCTGCCATGCCGGAGCAGGACTACCCCGGCGGGCTATACCTGCTGCTGATCCTGCACTATGTCGAGCAGGAGTGCCTTGCCGAGAGCAGCGCCGCAGCGCGCCCCCGCAACGAGACCATTGAGCAGGTGTGCGCCTACCTTGCCGCCAACTACCGGCAAAAGTTTTCTCTTACCGAGGTGGCGGCGCGGTTCTACCTTTCTCCTTACTATCTCAGCCGCCTGTTCCGGCGGGTGACCGGGCAGTCCATCGTGGATTACCTGAACAACCGCCGCATCGAGGCTGCGCAGAAGCTGCTGGAGACCACCGAGCTTTCCATCAGCGCTATTGCCGAGCAGACCGGCTTTGCCAGCGCCGCCCACTTCCGCCGCGTGTTCCGCGAGGTGATGGATATCAGCCCCCTGCAGTACCGCAAAAGACAGACGAAATGAGGTATCAACCAAAACACCCCCTGTGCCATCCGTTGGGAGCAGCACAGGGGGTGTTGGTCTTAGTCAGATGTTCTTATGGCGCATTAGCCCTTGACGGCACCTGCAGAGATACCTTCAACGAACTGATCCTGTGCACAGAAGAATACGATCAGCTGCGGCAGAATGGAGATGAGGGACAGAGCAAGGATCTTGTTCCATGCAAAGCCGGTATCACCGTCCATGGACAGCTTGACGAACAGGGACATAGGGTACTTGCCGGGGGTGCTGACGTAAAGCAGCGGGCCCATAAAGTCGTTGCAGCTCCACATGAACTGGAACAGTGCGCAGGACACCAGAGCGGGTCCCAGCATGGGCACGATGACCTTGTACAGGGTCTGGAAGGAGGAGCAGCCGTCAATGGCGGCAGCCTCGTCCAGATCACGCGGGACGTTGCGCATGAACTGCACCAGCTGATACACGAAGTAGGTCTCGGTAGCAAATGCGCAGTGCACCCAGATGGCCAGATAGAAGGGGCTGTCGACCCAGCCGAACTTGTTGTACAGCAGGTACTGCGGCACGTTCAGCACGACCTGCGGCAGGAACAGGGTGGCCAGCATGATGTTGAACAGCAGCTTGCGGCCGGGGAAGTCGAAACGGCCAAAGCCGTAAGCGGCAACACAGGCAGACACCACAGTGCAGATCACCTTGGGGATGACGTAGCTGTAGGTGTTGAGCATGGCCTGCAGGATGTTGATGGAGCCGCCGAAGTTGTTCAGGGCGTTGCGGTAGCCATCCAGCGTAGGCTTTTTGATCCACAGGCTGATGCCTGCAAAGATCTCGCTGTTATCCTTGAAGGTAGCGCTAATCATCCACAGCAGAGGATAGATCATGATGATACCAACCAGGATCAGCACGAAGTACTTAAAGAAGGTTGCGATCTTATTCGATGCTTTCATTCCCATATTGGTCACCTTACCTTTCATCCGAGTAGTAGACCCACTTCTTCTGGCTGGTGAACGCAATGATCGTCAGGATGCAGACGATGATGAACATGATCCATGCCAGAGCAGAAGCCATGCCCATGTCGTAGGACTTGAATGCGTAGTTGTAAACCAGCAGGGAGATCAGGGTAGTGGAACCACGGGGACCACCGTTGGTGATGATGTAGGGGCCGTTGAACTCCTGGAAAGCCTGGCAGATCTGAGTGACCAGGTTGTAGAAGATGATGGGGGTGATCATCGGAACGGTGATGGAGAAGAACTGACGCCACTTGCCGGCGCCGTCGATGGTAGCAGCCTCGTACAGGTCTGCGGGCACGCCCTTCAGTGCGGCAAGGAACAGCACCATGGCGGAACCGAACTGCCATATACGCAGGAAGCAGATGATCCACAGCGCGTAGTTGGGGTCACTCAGCCACTCGGGGCCCTGCACCGCACCAAAGGTGACAGCGCGGACCACGGTGTTCAGCAGACCGTCCACGCTGAACACAGCCTTCCACAGCACGGCGATAGCCACAGAGCCGCCCAGAATGGAGGGGATGTAGTACACGGTGCGGAACAGGTTGACGCAGGCGATCTTGAAGTTCAGGATGTAGGCGATGAACAGTGCGAAGATCAGCTTCAGAGGCACGGTGATAAAGGCGTACTTGAAGGTGATGATCAGCGCCTTGGTGATCTTTTTGGTGTGGAATGCGGTGATGTAGTTGGCCAGACCAACAAAGCTGGTGCCGTCCTTGAAGAAGTTCATATCGGTAAAGCTGTAGTACAGCGACTGACCGAAGGGGAACGCCTTAAAGACGAGAAAGCCGATGATCCAGGGGATCAGGTAAAACAGACCCTGATACTTATCGACCCATTTCTGGAACGGAGTTCGTGCGCCTGCGGGCGCATTACTTTTTTTCATCCGAAGTCCTCCTTTTACAGGATTTTGAAGCAGACAGTGCAGCAGGTCACAGACCGGTAACAATTCTTTCAAGGTTTGATAACCATTCTCCGATAAAACAAGGGCATCTGTCGTACGGGCGGCAGATGCCCCTATTTAGTTCAGAGAACAGCTGCCCGGTTCAGGCTGCTGTCAGCGTGATAAGCTTAGCCGACGGTGTAACCAACAGACTCCATGCCGTCCAGCAGAGTCTCAACAGCCTCCTCGGGGGTCTGATCGCCGTAGTCGATGTTATCGAACACTTCCTGATAGATGCCGGTGCCGGAAGCCTTCAGGTCGTTGTTCTCGAACAGGGGATCCAGCTTGTTGGTGGTGAAGGCCATGACCTTGGCGTTTGCCTCAGCAACCAGATCCTTGACAGCGCCGGCAGCCTGAGCAGCAGCCAGACCAGCCTTGGAAGCGGGGATGCCGCACTCGGAACCCATGATGGAAGCGCCCTTCTCCTCGTTCAGCAGGAAGTTGATCAGGGTAGCAGCCTCAGCAACGCACTTGCTGGTCTTGGTGATAGCCAGACCCATGGAGACCTTGGAGAAGCCGCCGTTGTTGTCGCCGAACTTGATCTCTTCGCCAACGGTGAAGCCGTCCTTGTTGGCGTCATCCAGAGCGGAGGAGTACTTGGTAGCAGCGGAATCCCACTCGAAGATGCCTGCGATCTTACCGGTGATCCACTCGTTGGACTGGTGGGTAGCGGTATCGGAGTTTGCAGAGTAGTAGGTCTTCAGGTTCATCATGACGTGGTTGTCCACCAGGCTCTTGATGAAGGCCAGACCCTCAGCGATCTCCTCCTCGGTGTAGTTCAGAGTGGAGGTGGTGGGATCTGCCCAGTCCTTGCCGTACTTGGACTCGAGGTAGAACACCATCAGGATCATACGGTCGTATGCGCCCAGGTGCATGGGGTAGTAATCGTTGCCCAGCTTCTCCTGGAAGGCCTTACCGGCAGCCATCAGATCGTCCAGAGACTTGGGAACCTCGGTGATGCCAGCCTTGTTAAAGGTGGTCATGTTCCAGTAGAAGATACGGCCGGTCATGGAGACGGGCACGCACTGCTGGCTGTTGGCCACATAGCAAGCGTCCATAGCAGCGGCATCCCACTGGGTCAGGTCGATGAACTTGGAGGTGGTGTTCAGGTCCACGAACTTGCTGCCGTCGGCAGAGTAGTTGTACAGCCAGTTCCAGTTCACCTGGCAGACATCCTGAGCGTTGCCTGCGATGAAGGCAGCAGCCATCTTCTCTTCCCAGCCGGACCATGCGGCGAAGGTGGGCTCCACGGTGATGTTGGAGTGCTCAGCCTGGAAGGCCTCCAGAGCGCTCTGGTAAGCAGCGTGACGGCTGTCGCCGCCCCACCAGCTGATGCTCAGATTGACGGGGCCGTCAGACAGGGCCAGGCTCTCATCTGCGGAAGCAGCGGGAGCCTGAGAAGCTGCGGAAGAAGCGGTGGAAGAAGCAGCGGAGCTGCCGCCGCAAGCAGCCAGCAGACCTGCAGCACCGACAGCGCCGGTAGCCATCAGGAAGTTACGACGAGAAATTGCCTTGCTCATTTTTGTTCTCCTCCTAATAGAAAACATCTTCATGTAGGGGGGGTCTGCACACACCCCCTTGTATACAATTATGATAACAAAAGCCGCAGGAAAAAGAAAGATGGTTTTTACAGTGATACAGGATAAAAACGCACAAATATTGCTCTTGTTTTCGCGTACAATTCGACGTCCTTGCCGAAATGAATAAACTTGCGATGAAAAACTGTGCAACTTGTATACTTCAATGACTTGCATAAAAATCTGGGATGCAACAGGGGCATAACATCGGAATTTTCAATAATTCCTGTTACATTTCCCGTTCTGCCTGTAAAATTTTACGCCTTGCAGTTGCCGCCCGCCCCTGTCTTCCTTTGCCCTCTCTCCCCTTCGGCAGACAAACGTCCCGTTGGAACTGATATATCAATAGCGCAAAAAACGTGCGTATTTCGCCCGGTTGATATATCAGTCCCTGTCGCGAAACGCAACAAACTGATATATCAGTCTGTATACACCCTGCGGGAGACTGCCGGCAGTGCAAAAAAGCCGCTGCACCCGGCACGGTGCAGCGGCTTGTATACAGTTATAAAGGTATCTCAGTTTTTCTTTTCAGCGTAGAACGCCCGCCGTGCCTTGAAGTAACACTGGGGGCACATACTGACGTACTGCACATCGTTTTCAAGGTCGATGGCTACCTGCTCGCCCTCAAAGACGAACTGCCCGTTCACCTTGCGGCAGTTGCAGATGGCCTTGCGCCCGCAGGTGCAGATGGTCTTCATCTCCTCGATGGTGTGCGCCAGCTCCAGCAGACGGGTAGAGCCCGGGAAGCCCTTGAGGGAAAAATCTGCCCGCAGACCGTAGCAGATCACCGGGATGTTCAGATCTACCGTGATCATGAACAGCTGCTCGGCCTGCTCCGGGGTGAAGAACTGGCTCTCGTCGCACAGCACACAGGCCAGCGGCCCGGCCGCAGCGTTTGCCGCCTTCACGGCCTCGAACACGTCCAGCTCCGGCGGGATCAGCAGGTCTGCCTTGCGGCGCACGCCCAGACGGCTCACCAGCTCCCCGCCGCCCTTGGTATCCACCTGCGGCTTTAAAATGAGCACCTTCATGCCCTGCTCTTCGTAGTTGTGTGCCACCTGCATCAGCGCCGTGCTCTTGCCGCTGTTCATGGCACCGTAGCGGAAATACAATTTTGCCATGCCGTCACTCCTGATTGCGCAGACGGTAGCCCAAGCTCATCAGGCTGTCGCCCAGATGGACGTTTTCCACCACCACATCGGGGTAAGGCACAGACAGATCATAGTGGGAGAAGTTCCAGAAGCCCTCGATGCCCAGATCCACCAGCCGTCCGCTCACCTGCCGTGCGCCCTCGCGGGGGACGCAGAGCACCGCCACCTTGGGCTTGTTTTCCTCGCAGAAGGCCTCCAGCTCGTCAATGTGCCGGATGCGGATGCCGCTGATTTCCTTGCCCACCTCATCCTCGGCCACATCAAAGGCAGCAATCAGCTTGTAGCCGTTGGTGTCGGTGGTGATAAAGCGGCTCACAGCCTTGCCCAGACGGCCGCAGCCGATCAAAATGGTGGGCAGTCGGTCGCCGTTGCCGAACAGCAGGCTTTCCAGAATGGAAAGCAGATTCTCCACCGAGTAGCCGATGCCCTGCCGGCCGTTCACGTCACCGATGCAGTTGAAGTCCTGCCGCACCTGCGAGGCGGTGGTGCCCATCTGAGAGGCCAGCTCCCGGGAGGAGATGCTGGTAATGCCGTCGGCCTGCAAAGAGCGCAGATACCGGTAATATTTGGGGAGACGCTTGATCACAGGGATGGATGCTTTCTGGGGGGTGTTCATAGCAAAATTCTCCTTTCTGCCCAACGCGCTGCAGCTTCTGCCGCCATGCAAGGGGCTTCTTTGCGCGCAGAGAGATGTTCCAATTTATCCTGTTATATTATTTAAAGTATACAGCATGATAGGCGAATGTCAAATACCTATTTGTAAAAAAGCAAAAAATTCACAAAGTTTTTGATGTTCCCTCTCCTGCATAGTTTCCCGGACGCCGGGGGATACTGACCCCACAAAGACCCCGCTACGGAAGGAGAACGCACATGGATACGGCAAAAGACACCCCCACAGAGCAGCACCGGATGGAAAAAGAGGATATCGAGGAGCTGGGCACGGTCACCCTGAGCCGGGGCGGTCATGTCATCCACTGCCTGACCGTCATCGGCCAGATCGAAGGGCATACCGAAGCGCCGCAGGGGCAAAAGACCACCAAATATGAGCACGTCATCCCCCAGCTGGTGGCGGTGCAGGAGGACCCCCGCATCGAGGGGCTTCTGGTGCTGCTGAACACGGTGGGCGGCGATGTGGAGACCGGCCTTGCTCTGGCAGAGCTGATCGCCAGCATCTCCAAGCCCAGCGCCACGCTGGTGCTGGGCGGCGGGCACTCCATCGGCATCCCGCTGGCGGTCAGCGCGCGGCACAGCTTTATCGTGCCCACCGCCACCATGACGGTGCACCCGGTACGGCACTCCGGGCTGATCTTAGGCGTACCGCAGACCATGCACTGCTTTGAGCAGATGCAGCAGCGCATCACCGGCTTTGTAGCCGCCCACAGCGGTATGCCGGAAAAGCGCTACACCCAGCTGATGCTCCACACCGGGGAGCTGGTCATGGACATGGGCACGGTGCTGGACGGACGCCGTGCCGTAAAGGAAAAGCTCATCGACGAACTGGGCGGTCTTTCGGACGCGCTGGCGTGGCTGTATAAGGAAATTGAGCGGGGGTGAAGTGCGTTGTGGGTTTGAACCCTCTCAGGCTCACTGCGTTCGCCAGCTCCCCCGAAGGGGGAGCTGGCACGCCGCAAGGCGTGACTGAGAGGGTTTGTTTTCCGGCAAGTGCTGCCGCACAAATGCAAAGTCAATGTTCGTTCCATTTTCCTCAACAAAAACAACATTATGGTTTGCCATTTTTGCCCTTGCGTGGTACAATAGTAGAATCAAATATTGTGTCTATGGGAAGTTGGGGAACAGAGTAGAATGGCAACGAAAAAACGAAAATCAACGAAACGGCGTACTGCTGCCCGCCGTAAAAAGGCAGAGCAGCGGCTCCCGGCAGGGCTTGGCACCCTGTTCGGCGGCCTGCTGCTGATCGTGCTGGCCTTTGTGCAGGGCGATTCCGCATGGCGGGTGCTCCATGATGTGCTGTTCGGGCTGTTCGGCTGCGGCAGCTTTGTGCTGGGTGCAGCCGTGTGCTGTCTGGCCGTTTTGTACACCCGGGGCGAGGAGCTGCTGTCCCGCATCCTCAAGCTGGTGCTGGGGCTTATCTTTGTCTGCGGCACGGTCATCGTGTTTTCCGATATCCAGCCGCAGGGGCTGTCGGCGCTGCAAATGCTTTCCGCCTGCTACACTAATGGCGTCAGCGCATGGCTCTCCGGCGGCGCAATGGGCTTTGTGCTGGGCGGCGTGCTGCTTTTGCTGTGCGGACGCCCGGCGGCAAACCTCATCATGGTCGTGCTGCTGCTGTGCGGCAGCCTGTACATTTTTGACGTCACCCCCGCCGAGGTCTGGGTCTGGCTGTGCGCCGTCACCGGCGGCATCCACGCCCGCGGCACCGCCTTTGCAGAGCAGCGCGCTGCCCGCCGCGCCGAGCGCGCCGCCATCCGGCAGGCCGAGCGGGAGATCGACGAGGAATACGACGAGGCCGGGGACGAGCCGCTGGACGAGGAGGACGAGCCCGCCGGGCTGCATCTGGGGGTGCCGGACTGGATGTCCGGCGTGCTGCGCTGGGGACACAAGGTAACGCAGGAGATGGAGGCAGACGCTGCCGAAGCTGAGGCTGCACCCGCTGCCCCTGCCCAGCCGGAGCTTGCCGCGCCGCCCATCACCCCGGTGCGGGTCAGCGTTGCCCATCCCCGCGCCGCCTTTGACGTAGACCTTGGCCCCGACCACACCGCCCTTTCCGAGGGCGGCAGCGAGCCCATTGAGCCGCTGATCGTCGGGCCGGGCGGCACCTTCGGGCAGGACCCGCTGCGCCCTGCGCCCAAGCCCACGCCGCCGCCCATCGTGGCAGACCCGGTGGTCACCGCTGCGGCAGATTTCTTTGCCAAGGACGCCCCGCAGCCGGAAGAGTCTGCTTCTGCCCCCGCTTTTGATGCTCCCATCGTCCAGCCGACCGCGCCGGTGGTGCAGCCGCAGATGCCCACGCAGCCGGAGGCTGCACCCATCCAGCCCGCTGTGCCCCGGGTGAGCGCCGAGAACGCCGTGGCATTCCGCTCTGCGCCGGACGAGGACGGCTGGATCAGCATCACCGCCGAGCCGGTGGAGGAAAAGGACATCAACTCGCTGGTGGCAGCGGCCATGGAAAAGCCCGCTGTCTCCGAGCAGGCAGCCGCCACCGCCCCCGCCGAGGAGGCCGAGCCGGCGGACAGCTACGAGTACCAGTACCCGCCCATCGAGCTGTTTGAAAAAACGCAGGAGGAGAGCGACCCCGGCGCACAGGAGGAGCTGAAGGCCAACGCCCAGAAGCTGGTGGATACGCTGGAAAGCTTCGGCGTGCGCACCCGGGTGCTGGATATCTCCCGCGGGCCCTCTGTTACCCGGTACGAGCTGCAGCCCATGGCGGGCGTGAAGATCAGCCGCATCACCTCGCTGGCGGACGATATCGCCCTGAACCTTGCGGTGGCAGACGTGCGTATGGAAGCCCCCATCCCCGGCAAGCCCGCCGTGGGCATCGAGGTGCCCAACCACAAAAAGACCGCCGTTTCCATCCGCAGCATCTTTGAGAGCCAGAGCTTTCTGCGCATGACCTCGCCGCTGGGCATCGCCTTTGGCAAGGACATTGCCGGTGTGGCGCAGGTGACCGACCTGTGCAAGATGCCCCACCTGCTCATCGCGGGCAGCACCGGCAGCGGTAAATCCGTGTGCGTGAACAGCATCATCATGAGCCTGCTGTTCCGCTCCAGCCCGGAGGACGTGAAGCTGCTGCTCATCGACCCCAAGGTGGTGGAACTGGCCGAGTATAACGGCATCCCCCACCTGCTGATGCCGGTGGTCACCGAGCCCCGCAAGGCTGCCGGTGCACTGGGCAGCGCGGTGCAGGAGATGGAGCGCCGCTACCGCCTGTTTGCGGAAAACAACGTGCGCGATATCAAGTCCTTCAACAAGCTGGCTGCCGAGCAGCCGGAGCTGGAAAAGATGCCCTACATCGCCATTATCATCGACGAGTTGGCCGATTTGATGATGGTGGTGGGCAAGGACGTGGAGGATTCCATCTGCCGCATCGCCCAGAAAGCCCGTGCTGCCGGTATGCACCTGATCGTTGCCACCCAGCGTCCCAGCGTGGACGTGATCACCGGCCTGATCAAGGCCAACATCCCCAGCCGCATCGCCTTTGCGGTGTCCAGTCAGGTGGACAGCCGCACCATTCTGGACGGTGCCGGTGCAGAAAAGCTGCTGGGTCAGGGCGATATGCTCTTTATGCCCGTGGGCGCACCCAAGCCCACCCGTATCCAGGGCACCTTTGTGCGGGATGAAGAGATCAGCCGTGTGCTGGACTTTATCAAATCCAGCGCCACCGTGCAGTACGACGAGGCCATGATCGAAGCCATGGAAAAGCACGCCATTCAGGACGGCAAAAAGGGCGGCGGTGCCGATGCCGAGGAGGACGCAGGCTCCGACCCCATGTTCAAGCAGGCCGTGGATGTGGTCATCGATGCCGGTCAGGCCTCCACCAGCCTGTTGCAGCGCCGCTGCAAGCTGGGCTACGCCCGCGCCGCCCGCATCATGGACGAGATGGAGCAAAAGAGCATCATCGGCCCCTACGAGGGCGCAAAGCCCCGCGCCGTGCTCATCAGCCGCCAGCAGTGGCTGGAAATGCAGATGAACCAACCGGAGGAATAAAGGAAGGATATTGCAATGCAGATCGAAAACTATGTTGATGCAGATCTTTTAGAAAAATTTGAGTTCAGAAACTATGGTCATGCCTTGGAAATTCTTCACGATGCTTTTCCAACAGAATGGAGCGAATTGCAGGAATGTCTGCGAAAGCTTCGACTGACTGTTGCTGATATTAAAAAGGCAGGCGGCAATGAATCCCCTATTCCTAAGAAATTTGATGAAGTACTTTATCCATTCGGTTGGCGTGAAATTAGAATCAGCGGAGATCTAATTGTAAAAAAATATCCTCGGCAGGCTGCGCAAAGACGTGGGAAATTCGCTAAAGCTCCATATGAAACTGAAACAATCGAAGGGTATATTGACGGTCACAATATTGACTTTCTGAAGAATCGTGTAGCGTTCGATTTGGAATGGAACAGCAAAGATCAAACATTTGACCGCGATTTGTTAGCAATGCGAACTTACTTTGATTGCGGCTTGGTAGATGTTGGCGTCATTGTAACGCGCGCAGAAGAATTAAATGAAATCTTTAGGCAAGAAGATATTCTTTCCAAATATGGAGCAAGTACTACATGGATGGGAAAGCTTACATATCGGTTGGATTCGCGTCGGAATGGTGGCTGCCCAATTTTGGCAATCGGTATCAGAAAGGAATGTGTGGAAGAGTATGGCAGACTTCAAGACAACGAGAGATAACTTCTGTAAATTTACAAGCGGGAAAAAATACAATACAATTTACGCAGATCCTCCTTGGCAGTTTCAAAATCGCACCGGAAAAGTTGCCCCAGAAAACAAAAAATTGATGCGTTATGAAACGATGACATTGAACGACATCAAGGCTTTACCTGTTGCAGATATTGCGGGAGAAAAGGCTCATTTGTATTTATGGGTTCCCAATGCTCTTCTCCCGGATGGTTTAGCCGTAATGGATGCTTGGGGATTTGAATACAAGGGAAACATCGTTTGGGAAAAAGTCCGCAAGGATGGTGGCCCGGATGGCCGTGGTGTTGGTTTTTATTTTAGAAATGTGACAGAACTGATTTTGTTTGGTATCAAAAAGAAAAGTGCTCCTAATCGAACCCTTCAGCCTGCAAGATCACAGGTTAATTTAATTCGGGCAATGAAAAGAGAGCATAGTCGTAAGCCAGACGAAATTATACCTATTATTGAAGCTTGCAGCCAAGCGCCACGCATTGAGTTGTTTGCCCGAGGTGTGAGAGAAGGCTGGGATATGTGGGGAAATCAGGCAACAGCCGATTATGAACCCACTTGGAGCACCTACGCAAATCATACAGTTGCGCAGATTGAAAAAGTCAAAAGAGAAACTCAAGGTTATAGACAAGAAGCGATATAAGAGCAGATAAGGACTATTATGGAACATTCTACTCCCCAGATCTACACCGAATTTCTTCCCATCAGCCGGGCGGACATGGAAGCCCGGGGCTGGGAGCAGCTGGACTTTGTGGTGGTGGGCGGTGACGCCTATGTGGACCACCCCAGCTTTGGCACCGCCATCATCAGCCGCCTGCTGGAAGCCGAGGGCTACAAGGTGGGCGTGCTGGCGCAGCCCCGCTACACCGACTGCGAGGACTTCAAGCGGTTCGGCAAGCCCAAGTACGGCTTTTTCATCGGCGGCGGCAACGTGGACAGCATGGTCAGCCACTATTCCGTGGCAAAGATCCCCCGCGCCGAGGACGAATACTCCCCCGGCGGCAAGGCCGGTGCCCGCCCGGACCGCAGCGCCACCGTGTACACAAAGCTTGCCAAGCAGGCTTACCCCGACCTTCCGGTGATCTTAGGCGGTCTGGAAGCCAGCCTGCGCCGGTTTGCCCACTACGATTACTGGCTGGACACCGTGCTGCCCAGCATCGCCGAGGACTCCGGCGCGGATCTCATCAGCTTTGGCATGGGCGAGCACCAGACCGTGGAGATCGCCCGCCGTCTGGCCGCCGGGGAGCCGGTGGAGAGCATCACGGACGTGAACGGCACCTGCTACCTGACCGATTTCGACCACCTGCCCCAGCGGTATGTGGAGTGCGCCGGTTTTAGAAAGGTTGCCGCCGATAAGACCGCCTACGCCAAGGCCTGCCGCATCCAGATGGATAATCAGGACGTGGTCAGCGGCCAGATCATCGTGCAGAAGCAGAGCGAAAAGTATCTGGTGCAGAACATCCCCGCAAAGCCGCTGGTGCGCGGGGAACTGGACAAGGTCTATGCCCTGCCCTACACCCGCCGCTACCACCCCATCTACGAGAGCATGGGCGGCGTGCCCGCCATCCGGGAGGTGCAGTTCTCCATCATCCAGAACCGCGGCTGCTTCGGCGGCTGCAACTTCTGCGCCATCCAGCTGCATCAGGGGCGGCGGGTCACCAGCCGCAGCGCCGACAGCATCGTGGAGGAAGCCGAGCGCATGACCCACGAGCCGGATTTCAAGGGCTACATCCACGATGTGGGCGGCCCCACCGCAAACTTCCGCTTCCCCTCCTGCCGGGAGCAGATGCTGCGGGGCATGTGCACCGGCGGCAAGCACTGTCTTGCCCCCACCACCTGCTCCCACATGATCGTGGACCACAGCGACTACCTGAAGATCCTGCGCCGGGTGCGGGAGCTGCCGGGCGTAAAAAAGGTGTTCATCCGCAGCGGCATCCGGTTCGACTACCTGATGGCTGACCCGGACGATACCTTCTTTAAGGAGCTGGTGGAGTACCATGTGTCCGGCCAGCTGAAGGTCGCCCCGGAGCACTGCGCCCCCAACACCCTTGCCTACATGGGCAAGCCCCCCATCGAGACCTTCAACAAGTTCAAGGATAAGTTCTACGAGCTGAGCAAGAAGGCGGGCAAAAAGCAGTATCTGGTGCCCTACCTCATGTCCAGCCACCCGGGCAGCACCCTGAAGGATGCGGTCTATCTGGCCGAGTACCTTTATAAGAACCACATGCGCCCGGAGCAGGTGCAGGACTTCTACCCCACCCCCGGCACCGTGAGCACCTGTATGTTCTATACCGGCCTTGACCCCTACACCCTCAAGCCGGTGTTTGTGGAAAAGACCCCCGAGGGCAAGGCGTTACAGCGCGCACTGCTGCAATACTACGAGCCCCGCAACGCGGAAAAGGTAGTCAAGGCCTTGCAGCTGACCCACCGGGAGGACCTCATCCCCCTGCTGGTGCCCGCCGCAGGCCGCCGCGCCGTGCAGCGCACCGCCCGCCGGGCAGAAAGCGCCGAGGTGACCATCCACAACGATGGCACCTATACCGTACATTCCAACCAGAAGGGACGCAGCACCGGCAAAAACACCCGTGCCGCTGCCCCGGCAGGCCGTCAGCCCAGCCCGGGCGCACGCTTTGCGCCCAACTCTGCGCCCGGCCACAAAACTAAAAATAATCAACAGAAAGAGAACGCAACGTGGAAAACCGGAAAGAAGAAAAAGTAACCTTATTCCCCCGCCGCCTGTTCCTGCGGCTGGCTGCGCTGGCGCTGGCCGCTGTGCTGGCGCTGGGGCTTACCGCCTGTGACAGCCTGCCCGACAGCGGCGGACACATCGTCAAGCCCTCCACCGGGTCAAGCCAGCCCTTTGAGATGCACTTCATTGACGTAGGGCAGGCGCTGAGCGTGCTGGTGGAGTGTGACGGACAGTTCATGCTCTACGACGGCGGCAACGTGGACGACGGCAGTCTGGTGGTCTCCTACCTGCAAAAGCAGGGGGTGGAGCAGCTGCAATATGTGTTCTGCTCCCACGCCCACGAGGACCATGTGGGCGGCCTTGCCGCCGTAATGGCAAGGTTCCCGGCGGGGCACGCTTACAGCCCGGTGACCGAGAGCAGCACCAAATGCTTCAACGATTTTGTCAAATACACCCGGCAGCAGGGCTTGCAGCTGGAGGTGCCCTCCGTGGGCACGGTCTGGTCGCTGGGCAGCGCCACCGTTACCCTGCTGGGCCCGGTGACCGGGTACAGCGACACCAACAACACCTCGCTGGTGCTGCGCATCGACTACGGCAACACCAGCTATCTGCTGACCGGCGACATGGAAAAGACCGCCGAGACCGACCTTGTGAACAGCGGTGCCAACCTGAAAGCTGATGTGCTGCAGGTGGGGCACCACGGTTCCAGCACCAGCACCGGCTACCTGTTTTTGAAAGCAGTCCTGCCGGAAATGGGCGTCATCTCCTGTGGCACGGGCAACAAGTACGGCCACCCGCACGAGGAGACGTTGAGCATCCTGCGGGACGCAAAGGTGGATGTCTACCGCACCGACCTGCAGGGCACCATCACCATTGGCAGCGACGGCCAGAACTTCACCGTGGGCACCGAGCACTTTGTGCCGGACAGCCAGCTGAACCCCACCGACCCGTCGGCCTCCAGCACGGCACAGCAGGCCTACATCGGCAACGTGAACAGCAAAAAGTTCCATCTGCCCACCTGCGCCAACCTGCCTGCGGAAAAGAATCAAGTCCTCTTTTCCAGCTATGACGAAGCCATTGCCGCAGGCTATACCCCCTGCGCAAGCTGCATCAAATAAAACTATTTTTATAAAAAGAAAGACACCGGCGGCCTGCAAGGCTGTCCGGTGTCTTTCTTTCATAATCGTTACTGTGCAGCGGGGAGTTCCCTTTATGCCCGCTGGCTGCGCGGGATATAATCGTGGGTGCCGCCAAGGCTCTTGTAGGCCGGGCGGATGATCTTGTTGGCGCTGAGCAGCTCCTCGATGCGGTGGGCGCTCCAGCCCATGACGCGCGCCACGGCAAACAGCGGGGTGTACAGCTCCATGGGGATGCCCAGCATCTCGTACACAAAGCCGCTGTAAAAGTCCACGTTGGGGCTGACGCCCTTGAAGATCTTGCGCTCCTGCGCGATCAGCTGGGGTGCCATGCGCTCGATGCGGGTGTAGAGGGAAAGCTCCTTGTCCCTGCCCTTTTCGTGGGCAAGCTGCTCCACATAGCCCTTGAACACCACCTCGCGCGGGTCGCTGAGGGAGTAGACGGCATGACCCATGCCGTAGATCAGACCCTTGCGGTCGAAGGCCTCGCCATGGAGCAGCTTTTTCAGGTAGGCCTCCAGCTCCTCATCGTCCTCGATATCGTGGAGGTTGTCCCGGATGTTCTGCATCATGTGCATGACCATCAGGTTTGCACCGCCGTGGCGCGGGCCCTTGAGGGAGCACAGCGCCGCCGCCATGGCCGAGTAGGTGTCGGTGCCGGAGGAGGTGACCACGCGGGTGGTAAAGGTGGAGTTGTTGCCGCCGCCGTGCTCGGCGTGCAGCAGCAGCGCCACGTCCAGCACGCGGGCCTCCAGCGGGGTGTACTGCATATCCGGGCGCAGCATCCGCAAAAAGTTCTCTGCGGTGGAAAGGCTGGGGTCCGGGCGGTGGATATACATACTGGCGTCTTTTTCGTAGTGGTTATAGGCGTGGTAGCTGTACACCGCCAGCATGGGGAAGATGCCCGCCAGCTGGATGCTCTGGCGCAGCACGTTGGCGGTGTCCAGATCTGCCGCCTTGGGGTCGTAGGAGGCCAGCGTCAGCACGCTGCGCGCCATGCTGTTCATGATATCGTGGCTGGGGGCCTTCATAATGACATCGCGGGTAAAGTTGGTGGGCATGGTGCGGCACTCGCCCAGCACCGCGCAGAACTGCTCCAGCTGCTCCGGGGTGGGCAGCTGGCCAAACAGCAGCAGATAGCCCGCCTCCTCAAAGGCAAAGCGGCTGCCGCGGCTGCCGTTGATCAGGTCCTTTACGTCATAGCCGCGGTACAGCAGCTGACCGTCTGCCGGAAGCTTGACCCCGTCCACATACTGGAACGCCCGGATGTCCGAGATGTTGGTCAGGCCTGCCAGCACGCCCTTGCCGGTCTCGTCGCGCAGGCCCGCCTTGACCCCGAACTCCCGGTAGAGGTCCTTGGGGATGCGGTCGTGCTCTGCACAAAGGGGCTGCTGCTGGTCGAAGTAGCTTAATACATTCTGCAAATGATCCATGTGTCTGGCTGCTCCTTTCCTATTCGTCCATAGCAGTTTCTCATTTTTCAATAGCTTTTATATTACAGAACGGATATTTCGGTGTCAACCAACCATTTGTAAACAAAAATAAAACAATTCAGCCGTAGGGATCGTACAGATCGTACTCCTCGGTCTCCTGATGCTTTTCTTCCAGCACCCGGATGGCCTGCTCCAAGGAGCTCTGGGAGCAGCCGCTCTCGCTTACCAGCGCATGGACGGCGGCGGCAAGATCACCGTCAAACAGGGTGTCCAGCCGCTGCCGCATACAGTACACGCCGTAAGCCCGCCGGGTGACCAGCGGCATATACACATTGCAGTTGCCCTGCTTTGCCGACCTGACCCAGCCTTTTTCCTCCAACCGGTAGAGAAAATTCAGCACCGTGGCTGCCGCCCAGCCGGTGGCCTTGAGCTTCTGGCTGATGTCCCGCCGCGCCGCCGCGCCCGGGCACGCCCACACGGCCAGCATCACCTGTTCTTCCGCCGCCGAAAGCGGCCGCAGGGTATCCGGTAAGCCATACATCTGTTGTACCTCCTTGAATGCTTCCATTCCCCTCAGTCACCGTTTTGCGGCGGGACGATTTAGAATGGTCTCCGCTTTGCTCTGACCATTTTCAGCGGAATGACTATTTTATTTCGCGTTTGGAGTGACCGCGTTTGCGGAGCGCAGCGTAGCAATGAAAGCCCCAGTGGGGCTTTTAAGCGGCAGAGCGGTCTGCGTTAGCAGATGGAGGGGCTTTGCCCCGACAAGCTCTGCGGGCCGCTCCAAACGCACTTTCACAGTTTGGGCTTCGTTTTTCTTTTACATTTGTCTTAGTATTCTCAGTATACCGCATTTCTGTCAAAGGCGCAAGGGCTGAAAATCCGCATGGAATCAAGGGATAGTGCACATCTTTTACAATTGTCTTATATTTTGTTTCCCTGCGGCGTACATTTGTATGCTTTGTGCCCTCAGGCGGGGTGCAGGGGTAATATCTTTGTGCAAAGCTGCTCTTGTTTTCGGCATGGGAAAACCGGTATACTACGTCTACGGAAAGTAACAGACGCACCGCAAAAACGGCGGTGCTGCGTGATAGGTGTATCACAGGAAAAGGAGAGGTTGATTATGGCACGAGTATATAACTTCAGCGCAGGCCCCAGCATGCTGCCCGAAAAGGTGCTGCGGCAGGCACAGGCCGAGCTGTTGGAATACGGCGACAGCGGTCAGAGCGTCATGGAGATGAGCCACCGCAGCAAGTGGTTCGACGCCATCATCAAGGACACCGAGGCCTCGCTGCGCCGGGTGATGAATATCCCCGATAACTACAAGGTGGGCTTCTTTCAGGGCGGCGCTACCCAGCAGTTTGCCATGGTGCCGCTGAACTTTATGACCACCGGCAAGGCAGACTACATCGTGTCCGGCAACTTCTCGGGTCTGGCTGCCAAGGAGGCCGCCAAGTTCGGCGAGGCCAAGATCGTAGCGTCCAGTAAGGATAAAAACTTCACTTATATCCCGGATGTAAACGCCATCGACTACGACAAGGACGCCAGCTACATCCACATCTGCCAGAACAACACCATCTTCGGCACCCAGTTTGTGGAGCTGCCGCAGGTGGAGGGCGTGCCGCTGGTGGCAGATATGAGCTCCATGATCCTTTCCAAGCCCGTGGATGTCAGCAAGTACGGCTGCATCTACTTTGGCGTGCAGAAGAACGTAGCCCCCGCCGGCATGGCCATCGCCATCATCCGGGACGACCTGCTGGGTCACGCCGCAGACAACGTGCCCACCATGATGAACTACACCACCCTGCTGGCCAAGGACAGTATGTACAACACCCCGCCGTGCTGGTGCATCTACATGACCGGTCTGGTGCTGAAGTATCTGGAAAACGACATCGGCGGTCTTGCCAATATGCAAAAGCTCAACGAGGCCAAGGCCAAGGTGCTGTACGACTATCTGGACGGGCAGGAGTTCTTCACGAACCCTGTGGAGCACCGCTACCGCAGCACCATGAACGTCACCTTCACCAGCCCCAACGCGGACATGGACAAAAAGTTCTGCGCCGAGGCCGCCGAGGCAGGCTTTGTAAACCTGAAGGGTCACCGTCTGGTAGGCGGTATGCGCGCCTCCATCTACAACGCCATGCCTGCCGAGGGCGTGGACAAGCTGGTGGACTTCATGGAGAAGTTCCGCAAAGAGAATGC
>CAKTCY010000021.1 GCA_934540955.1 uncultured Faecalibacterium sp. | reverse complement strand
TGCGTGACCGTGGACGGCTGGCCGCTGGGCGGCGGCAAGGTGTCCGGCGGGCGGGTGAAAAACCACTACCCCAAGGCGCTGCGGCTGCTGTAAACCGCAGATTTACACGCATCCGGGCGAAAATCCGCCTTTTCAGGCTTGAACGCGCCGGTGGATTGTGATAAAATAACAGAGTTAGATTTTGTGTGCTGCCACAAGCGGGCGACCACAGCCCGTCTGCCCGCAGGCGGAGATACCGATAAATTTAGGAGGCTCTTTCCCATGTCTGGACATAGCAAATGGAACAACATTAAGCGCAAGAAGGAAAAGACTGACGGCGCCCGCGCCAAGGTCTTTACCAAGATCGGCCGCGAGATCAGCGTTGCCGTCCGTGACGGCGGCCCCAACCCGGCTTCCAACAGCAAGCTGGCAGATCTGATCGCCAAGGCAAAGCGCATGAGCGTGCCCAACGATAACATCCAGCGCATCATCAAGAAGGCCGAGGGCGGCGACAAGACCGAGTTCGAGGCCATCACCTACGAGGGCTACGGCCCCGGCGGCGTGGCAGTCATGGTGGAGACCCTGACCGACAACCGCAACCGTACCGCTGCCGACCTGCGCCACTACTTCGATAAGAACGGCGGCAATCTGGGCGCTATGGGCTGCGTGGCCTTCCTGTTCAACCAGAAGGGTGTCATCGACATCTCTCTGGAGGATAAGGACGCCGATGAGGCCATGATGGACGCTCTGGATGCCGGTGCCGAGGACTTTGATGCCAGCGAGGACGCAGCCGAGGTCACCACCGATCCCGAGAACTACTCCGCTGTGGTCAAGGCTCTGGAGGAGAAGGGCTACGAGATCCTGTCTGACGATCTGGCCATGGTGCCCATGACCACCACCCGCCTGACCGACCCCGATCAGCTGAAGCTGATGGGCAAGCTGCTGGATTCTCTGGAGGATAACGACGACGTCCAGAACGTCTGGCACAGCCTGGAGAACGAAGAGGATCTGCCGGAATAAGCTTCTGCAAGGCTCTTTGCTCCTACAATAAGACGATAAAAAGCCGCTTTTTGTGCTGGTTGGCACAAAAGGCGGCTTTTGCTTGTTATTGCTGTGCCAGCGCCTTGCCTTTTGCGTAGTAGCGCTGCATTTCCTCCCGGGGGACCATATTCCCGCCGGTGGCCCAGACCAGATGGGTAGCGTTTGCCAGCGCACCGGCAGGCAGGGCGGCTTCGGTGTAAGCGCCAAGCAGCTGCCCGGGCTGGGTGAGCACCGGGCCGTACATTCCCGCCAGAGCGCTGGGCTCGAGGAAAAGCGTTTCGGCGTCTGCCAGCTGTGCCAGAAGGGTGTACATCCGCTCGTCCTGCAGGGTGTAGCAGCCGCTCATAAAGGGACGCATCAGCCCGCCCACAAAGCCGGAGGCACGCCCCACGGCAAGACCATCGGCGGCGGTGCGGTTGTCGATGCCAAAGTCCTGCACACAAATGCTGCTGTTTTCGCCAGTGGCCATGCCCAGCATCATGCAGGGGGAGTGGGTGGGCTCGGCAAAGAAGCAATGTGCGGCATCGCCGAACAGCAGCTTCAGGCCAAAGGCCACGCCGCCGGGGCCGCCGCCCACACCGCAGGGCAGATAGGCAAAGAGGGGATGCTCCGCATCCACGGTGACGCCCTGCGCGGCCAGCTGCTTTTTCAGCCGCAGGGCAGCCACGGCATAGCCCAGAAAGAGGGTCTTGGAGTTTTCGTCATCCACAAAGTGGCAGTAGGGATCGCCCGCCGCCAGCTTGCGCCCCTCGGTCACGGCGATGCTGTAATCGGAGGCGTACTCCACCACCTTGACGCCCCGGCTGCGAAGCAGGTCTTTTTTCCACTGCCGCGCGTCAGCGGACATATGCACCGTGACCTGAAAGCCAAGCTTCGCGCTCATGATGCCGATGGAAAGCCCCAGATTGCCGGTGGAGCCCACCGCAATGGAGTATTGCGAGAACAGCTTGCGGAAGCGCTCCTCTGCCAGAACGGCGTAGTTGTCGGTGAGGTGCAGCATTCCGCTGTGTAAAGCAATGTCCTCGGCGGTTTTCAGCACCTCGTAAATGCCGCCCCGGGCTTTGATGGAGCCGGAAATGGGCAGGTGACTGTCCAGCTTGACCCATACCTGCCCGGCGATGCGGGTGCCGCTGCGCTCCTCCAGCACCTTTTGCATCCGGGGAATGGACTGAAAAGGGGATTCGATAATGCCGCCCGTCGCAGCGGTCTCGGGAAAGACGGCGGCAAGATAGGGCGCAAAGCGCTCCAGCCGTGCGGCGGCGTCCTCAATGTCGGCCAAAGTCAGCGGGCAGGCAGCCGCAGCCTGTGCAAAGGGCAGCTTGTCCGGGTTTACCCATGCAGTCTCCTTCAGGGCACAGAGGTCGGAGACTACAGGATATGCCGCGATCCAATCGGCAACGGAACGCCCGGCGATGCACTTGGCAGGTGAAACCATAGCGGATCCTCCTTTATATAGAAGCAGATGATGCGCCCCGGCGGTTTTCGCGGAGCGCTGCGTGTCTTGAATATAAAGGTTTTTACAGGAATTGTCAACCGGCTGCGCTTTGCGCCGGGCGGGTCAGAGCGCTGCGATGTGCTGACCGCAAGAACAGGAGAATCTTGGAAAGAGAGCAGCACACTGCCCAAAAACCTTGTTAAAAAACTGGCATTTTGCCATTTTTGTGTAAAGTATACAAGAATAAACACAAAAAAATGGCATTGTGCGTATTGCTATTTTACAACTGATATATTAGAATATAAGCAAGAAGAGCGTGCAGGCGTTCTGCGCGTGCCACATGATAAATAACGACAGGAGGAACTTCTCTATGCCTATGAAAATGGGTTGGCGCTGGTATGGCGAGGGCAACGACCCCGTCACCCTGAGCGACATCAAGCAGATCCCCGGCGTGACCAGCATCGTCTGGGCACTGCACAACAAGATGCCCGGCGAGATCTGGGAAATCGACGAGATCCAGAAGGTTGCAGACCAGATCCACGCCTACGGCTTTGATATGGATGTTGTCGAGTCCGTCAACGTGCACGACGATATCAAGATCGGTCTGCCCACCCGCGACCAGTATATCGAGAACTACAAGCAGTGCATCCGCAACCTGTCCAAGTTCGGCGTCAAGGTCATCTGCTACAACTTCATGCCCATCTTCGACTGGACCCGCACCGACCTGTTCCACCCGGTAGGCGACGGCTCCACCGCACTGTTCTACGAGAAGGACAAGATCAAGGGCGATTACAAGGCCATGGCTGAGTACATCATGTCCTTCACCGAGAAGTACAACATGACCTTCCCCGGCTGGGAGCCGGAGCGCATGGCAAAGCTGGACGAGCTGTTCAAGGCCTACGCCCCTGTCACCAAGGAAAAGCTGTGGGAGAACCTGAAGTACTTCCTGGAGGCTCTGATGCCCACCTGCCGCGAGTGCGACATCAAGATGGCCATCCACATGGACGATCCTCCTTGGGATATCTTTGGCCTGCCCCGCCTGCTGGTGGACGAGCCCAGCATCGACCGCTTCCTGAAGATGGTGGACGATCCGTACAACTGCCTGACCCTGTGCACCGGCAGCCTGAACGCAAACCCCAACAACAACTGTGCCGAGATCATCCGCAAGCACTGCGACCGCATTGCCTTCGGTCACGTCCGCAACATCCACCACTTCCCCAACGGCGACTTCTCTGAGGCTGCTCACCGCGACTGCTGCGGCGAGACCGGCATCATTGAGGTGATGCGCGCTTACCATGACTGCGGCTTTGAGGGCTACATCCGTCCCGACCACGGCCGTCAGCTGTGGGAGGAAGGCCCCGGCGTCTGCCGCCCCGGCTATGGCAAGTATGACCGTGCTCTGGGCATCCAGTATATGCTGGGTATCTGGGATCTGCTGGACCGTCTGGATGAAGAAAAGAAGGGCTGATCACTATGAAGCTGTCTGATATCAAAAACGGTAATCTGTCCGCCGAGTGGGCAGAAAAGGGCTACGAGCTGCCCAAATTCGACATTGAGGCCGTGAAGGCCAAGACCCACGCCGAGCCCACTTGGGTGCACTTTGGCGCTGGCAACATCTTCCGTGCTTTCCCCGCTGCTGTGCTGAACGACGCCCTGAACAGCGGCAAGTACGACCGCGGTGTCATCGTGGCCGAGAGCTTTGACTACGAGATCATCGACAAGGCTTATCAGCCCTACGATAACCTGAGCCTGCTGGTCTGCCTGAAGTCCACCGGCGAGATCGAGAAGAAGGTCATCGCCTCCGTCACCGAGAGCCTGAAGGCTGATTATTCCTTCGGCGCCGACTGGGCACGTCTGGTGGAGATCTTCCAGAACCCCAGCCTGCAGATGATCTCCTTCACCATCACTGAGAAGGGCTACGGCGTTGCTCCCGCTGACTTGGAGCGCGGCCTGACCCCTGTGCTGGCTATGGGCAAGGTCACCGCTCTGCTGTACGAGCGCTTTAAGGCCGGCAAGCTGCCCCTGACCGTGCAGAGCATGGATAACTGCTCTCACAACGGCGATAAGGTCAAGACCGCTGTCCACGCCTATGCTGCCAAGTGGGTGGAGCAGGGTCTGGCGCCCGCCGAGTTCCTTGCCTATGTGCAGGACGAGACCAAGGTCACCTTCCCGTGGAGCATGATCGACAAGATCACCCCGCGCCCGGACGCAAAGGTGCAGGAGATGCTGGCAAAGGACGGCTTTGAGGATAACTACACCATCGTTACCGAGAAGCACACCTTCACTGCTCCCTTTGTCAACGCCGAGGAGACCCAGTACCTGTGCATCGAGGATCACTATACCAATGGCCGTCCTCCGCTGGAGCTGGGCGGTGTGCTGTACTGCGACCGCGAGACCGTGGACAAGATCGAGAAGATGAAGGTCTGCACCTGCCTGAACCCCCTGCACACTGCCATGTCCATCTATGGCTGTATGCTGGGCTACACCCTCATCTCTGCCGAGATGGCAGACGAGGATCTGCGTGCTTTCATCCAGAAGATCGGCTACATCGAGGCTATGCCTGTGGTCGTTGATCCCGGCGTGCTGAACCCCTATGAGTTCATCGGCGCTGTCATCAACCGCCGCCTGCCCAACCCCTTCATGCCCGATGCTCCCCAGCGTATCGCTACCGATACCTCCCAGAAGCTGGCTATCCGCTTCGGCGAGACCATCAAGGCTTACGAGGAGCGCGGTCTGGACAAGTCCAACCTCGTGCTGATCCCGCTGGTGCTGGCAGGCTATGCCCGCTACCTGAAGGGCATCGACGACAACGGCCAGCCCTTCGAGATCTCTCCCGATCCGCTGCTGGCTGAGCTGCAGGCCATCGTCAGCCCCTTGGAGATCAAGGAAGGCGAGCAGGACTTCAGCTGCCTGAAGGCTCTGTACAGCCGTGCCGATGTGTTCGGTGTGGACCTGTACGCCGTCGGTCTGGGCGAAAAGATCGAGGGCATGGTCAAGGAGCTGTACGCCGGTAACGGCGCAGTGCGCAAGACCCTGCACAAGTACACCCTGGCCCGCTAAAGCTTTGTAACGCTATTTCCGTACCCACGCTGCGCTTTTGCTTTGCCGCAGCGTGGGTTTTTGTTTTGTTAAAATTGTTATGTAAAAACAGAATCCCGGAGCGTCCGCAGACGCTCCGGGATTTCGAAAGAAACATAATTTTTCCGCTATTTATGCGCAGAGCAAAGCGGAGCGCATGAAAAATCGTTCCGGCACCCTTATTTCCGGCAGTCGTGCAGGCTGGCGGCGGGCAGCGCACTGCCCAGCAGGCTCCATGCGGCATCCATGCTCTCGTTCAGCAGATAGGCCTGATTCTTCTGAACGTAGATGTACACTGCGTCCTTGGTGCGGTAGGCGCAGTACACGGTGTTCCAGGTGTAGCGGTTGGTGGGCTCGGCCTTGTTCTGCTCACCGGCCATCCAGACCGAAAGCCCGGCAGTGTCCAACTCCAGCCGGTAGAAGGAGCGGGGCAGGCCCAGCTTTTTGATCTGCTTGGAGAGGTTCGAAAAGAAAGTGCCGAAGTATACGGCGGGCAGGCCAAGGGCTACAATAGCCAGCACGGCGGTCAGCAGCCCGGCACCCTCCCGCTTGCCGAGCTGGCTCAGGCAGATCCCGGCGCACACCAGCAGAATGGCGGTGAACACTGCCGGACGCTGCCAGCCCTTGTTGTGGCGCAGCAGGTCAAAGGCTGCAAAATCGTGAAAGCCCTTTTCGTCCATCTGGACGGAGACGCAAACATTCTGGGTCATAAAGTTACCCTCCTTTTTGGGCATAGTACCACATTTACCGGCAAGAAGCAAGCAAAAGCTGCATCGGCGGCGGTGCATCCGGCTTGCAAACCGCCCGCAAGGCGTGGTAGAATAAGATACACTTTAACGAAAAAAGGGGGAGGCCTTGCATGGAAAAGCGCAACTGGAAGCGCAGCGTTACGCTCAAGCAGCGCATGGTGCTGTGTCTGGCGGCTTTTTTTGCGGCCTTTGCGTTGCAGCTTGCCCTGAACGGCTATCAGGCACGGGCGGTGCAACAGGTGCAGGACGACCAGATGGGCAACTTTAACGCCATCAGCCGCTTTCAGGGCGGCGTAGAAAGCTCCATCAGCATTCTGGAAGCGTATCGCTGGGAGAACGGCGAGACCGAGGAAATGCTGGAAAAGCTCCAAACAGCCTGCTCGACCTGCAATGCGTGGCTGTGGCGCATCCGCTCCAATATGGACGGCTTGCAGAACGTCAGTGATGAGCAGTGGGTGCTGTACGGCGCGGTGGAGACTACCTACGGCAGCTACAACACCCTGCTGGAGGAGCTGGAGAGCTATCTTTCCAGTGGGCAGGAAGCAAAGGCATCCCAGCTGTATTACAACAAGGTCTCGGTCTGCGGCGGGTATCTGAGCCAGTACACCATGCAGTTGCTGAAGGCCTCGATTCTGGACGCCCAGACCACCTACACCGAGATCTCGGAGCTGGGCGAGCGGATCGCCCTGATGCAGATCGTGGTGGTGGCGCTGTGCGTGGCGCTGGGCTGTGCCTCCGGTCTGATGGTCATGCGGCTGCTGACCCCGGTGTCTCAGATGATCGAGGCCTCCCGCGCCATCAGCCGCAGCCAGTTCGACACCCCGGACATCCCGCTGCCCAAGCAGCCGGAGATCGGCCAGCTGGCGGAGTCCTTTAACCGCATGAAGCACTCCATGGCGCAGCAGGTGAGCACCTTACAGGAGAAAAACGAGATCGAGCGGGAACTGCACCGCCAAAAGACCGAGGCGCTGGAGCTGCAGAACCGCATGGAGCGCAGCCGACTGCAGCAGCTGCGCAGCCAGATCGACCCGCATTTTCTGTTCAATACCCTGAACGTCATCCAGCAGATGGCGGGCACAGAGTCTGCCTACCGCACACAGGCGCTCATCATGGCGCTTTCCCATCTGTTGCGTTACAGCCTGATGAGCAACGATGAGCAGGTGCCCCTCTCCCGGGAGGTGCGCGTTGTGGACGAGTACTACTCCATCTACCATGTGCGCTTTGGCGACCGGGTGCAGATGCAGTGGGTGATCTCGGACTCGCTGGATCTGACCGAGACCATGGTGCCGTCCTTTATTTTGCAGCCCATCGTGGAAAACGCCTTCAAGCACGGTATCTGCCCCAAGGAAGAGGGCGGCGTGGTGCGCATCCGCATGATCCCCCTGCGGGAAAAGGGTCTGCTGTGCATCCGGGTGCTGGACAACGGCATGGGCATTGAGCCGGAGCAGCTGCAGCAGCTGCGCACGGCACTGGAGCAGCCCGCGCCCCGCTGGGAGCATATCGGCATTTATAATGTAGCCGCCCGTCTGCGGCTACTGGATGCCCGCTGCCGGGTGGTGGTGCGCTCCCGGCCGGGGCGGGGAACTGCGGTGATCCTGTATCTGCCGCTGGTGGAGAATGAGGAGGAATTTGAGGAATGATTCGTCTGTTGATCGCGGATGATGAGAGAATGGAGCGGGAGGCGCTGGCGGATATCGTCATGCGCCGGTTCGAGCATGAGGTGACGGTGGAAATGGCGGAAAACGGCCGCAAGGCTGCGGATACCGCTGTGCTCTGGGAAGCAGACCTGATTTTAATGGACATCGAGATGCCGGGCATGAACGGCCTGGATGCCGCCCGCGCAGTGCTGGAGCAGCGCCCGGAGTGCAAGGTGATCTTTATCACGGCGTACAGCCTGTTCCAGTACGCCCACGAGGCGGTGCATCTGGGCGCCTGCGACTATCTGCTGAAGCCGGTGGACCCGGACGAGACCGAGGCCGCCATCCGCCGCGCCATCCGGCAGATCGAGGCAGGGCGCCGCTTGGCCGAGCTGGCTGCGGAAGCCCCGGAGCCGGAAGCTGCCCCGGAGCAGGAGGCCGACCCCGCCGGGGAAGGGGAGAGCGACCGCAACGCACTGGTGATGGACCATGTGCGCAAGTATATGGAGGATAACTACATGGCTGACCTCTCGCTGGACAGCGTGAGCGAGATCTTGCACATCAGCCCGGCGTACCTTTCGGCGCAGTTCAAAAAGTACCAGAAGATGAACTTTCTGGACTGCCTGACCGAGCTGCGCATCAACGCCGCCAAGGAGCTGCTGTCCGACCCCTTCCGCTCCGCAGCGGAGGTGGCCTCCATGGTGGGCTACGAGGATGCAAGCTATTTTGCCCGTGCCTTTAAAAAGCGCACCGGCATGACCCCCACCCAGTACCGGAAGGAAGCGGCAAAGGCAGCCCGGGAGGCGCGGCTGTGACCCGCCGTCAGCTGCTGCACCTGCTGACAGCAGCCCCGGCACTGGCAGTCACAGGCTGCACGGCACAGTCTGCTTCCTCGCAGCAGGAAAAGCCGCTCATTCTGCGCTATGCGGAGAACCAGCCGGAGGACTACCCCACCAGCAAGGCGGCAAGAGCCTTTGCCGAGCTGGTGGCGCAGCGCACGGATGGCCGGGTGAAGGTGCTGGTCTACAGCGGGGCAGAGTTGGGTGCAGAGCAAAGCGTCATCCAGCAGATGCAGTTCGGCGGGGTGGATTTTTCCCGCGTGTCCCTGAGCCAGCTGGCAGAGTACGAGCCGGAGCTCAGCGTGCTGCAGCTGCCCTACCTGTACCGCGATGCCCAGCAGATGTGGCGGGTGCTGGACGGCAGCATCGGGGACGAGTTTCTGGCCATGCTGGACGGCATGGACTTAGTGGGACTTTCGTGGTTCGACGCCGGTGTGCGCAGCTTCTACACCCGGGAAAAGGTGACCGGGCTGGACGACCTGCAGGGGTTGACCATCCGGGTGCAGGAGTCGGACATGATGAGCGACATGATCACCGCACTGGGCGCAAAGCCAGCGCAGGTGGTGTACAGCAAGGTGTATGCCGCCCTGCATAATGCCGAGATCGACGGCGCAGAGAACAACTGGCCCAGCTACGAGGTAATGGGACACTACGAGGTAGCGCCCTTTTTCCTGAAGGACGAGCACACCCGCGTGCCGGAGGTGCAGCTGGCCAGCCCGGCGGTGATGGAAAAGCTTGCCGCGCTGGACGAAAGCTTCCCGGAGGTGATTCGTGCCTGCGCCCGGGAGAGCGCACAGAAGGAGCGCGAGCTCTGGGCGCGGCGGGAGGCGAACGCAGAGCAGAATATGCGCAAGCTGGGCATCTGCGTCACCGAGCTGGACGAGGCCGAGAAAGCCCGCTTCCGCGCAGCGGTGCAGCCCATGTACGATGAGTTCTCTGCCCAGCAGGAGCTGATAGACCGGATACAGAAAAGCTGAAGAAGACACCCCGAGAAGTGCCCGGACGGACATTTGTCGGGGTGTTATTTTGTACTATGAATACAGGAATGTATCCAACTGGTCGGCAGTGTTGCACAAACGAAACGGAAAGCAGTTGTGCATTATGGCAAAAACAATCTTGACATTCTTTCGAAAAACAGGACATTTTTTGAAAGCCCTTGTTTCATTTCGGAAAATTTGCTAAAGTGTGTACAGTCAATGAACGAAAGCTCCGGCACCTGTGCGCCCGGAGAAGTTCACAATTATTTAAGGAGGACGATTCCTATGAAAATGATCTCTCGTCGCAGCTTTATGGCTGTTGCCGGTGCAGCTACTGCTGCCGTTGCCCTGACCGCCTGCGGTGGTTCCAAGAGCGGCTCCACTTCTACCGCTGCTTCCACCTCTACCGCAGCTTCTGCTGCTGCCGGTGATGCAGCTGCTGCTGCCAGCGATCCCAAGGTGACTCTGGTCTACGCCGAGGTTAACCCCTTGGATACCATCGTTGGCCAGACCGGTTCTCACTTCAAGGAGAAGGTCGAGGAGCTGAGCGGCGGTTCTGTGGTCGTTGACGTGCAGGCTTCCGGCGTTCTGGGCTCTGAGAACGATGTTCTGGACGCTATTCTGGGCGGCTCTACCTCCATTGATATCAGCCGTATCTCTGCTTTCGCTCTGACCAGCTACGGCTGCAATAAGTCCAAGCTGCTGTCCATTCCCTTCACCTTCAACAACCGCGCTCACTTCTGGAACTTTGCCAACAGCGATCTGGCTCCTGAGTTCCTGAATGAGCCTCAGGAACTGGGCCTGCCCGTTCGCGGCCTGTTCTACGGCGAGGAGGGCTTCCGTCACTTCTTCACCGTCAAGCCCGTTGCAACCATCGCTGACCTGAAGGGCATGAAGCTGCGTGTGTCCAACGACCCCGTTATGAACGGCATGGTCGAGGGTCTGGGCGCTAACCCCACCGTCGTTGCTTTCGGCGAGCTGTACAGCGCACTGCAGACCGGCGTTGTGGATGGCGCTGAGCAGCCCATCGCAAACTACAAGTCCAACGCTTTCCCCGAGGTTGCTAACAACCTGATTCTGGACGGCCACACTCTGGGCGCTGTGCAGGCTGTTATCACCGACAACGCATGGGGCAAGCTGACCGCTAACCAGCAGGCTGCCGTTATGGCTGCTGCTGCCGATACCCAGAAGTTCAACGCTGACCTGTCCGAGACCGCTGAGAACAAGGTTCTGGACGAGCTGCGTTCCTCCGGCTGCAACGTTGTGGATGTGGACGACAAGACTCCCTGGCAGGAAGCTTGCGCTAAGGTCATCAAGGACAACACCTCTGATCAGGCTGAGCTGTACCAGAAGCTGCTGGACATGAAGGCATAATCTGGCTTTCCATCCAATCTAAGTAGTACATTGCCCGGCGGAGGCCCACGGGAATACGCCCGCAGGCTTCGCCGGGCTTTTATATGGAGGAATTTCTATGCCGAAAATCTTTACCACTCTGGATAAGATCAGGCCGGCGTACGACATTACCTACAAGGTGGTTCTGTTCATCTGCAAGATCCTGCTGATCGCAGATATCCTCATTACCACGATGTCGGTCATTGGCCGTTACGTCCCCTTTATCCCGGACCCCTCCTGGTCTGAGGAGGTCGTTCTGACCTGCATGAGCTACATGGCTGTGCTGAGCGCTGCGCTGGCCATCCGCCGCGGCGCACACATCCGCATGACTGCCTTTGATATGTACCTGCCCAAGAAAGTGGTCAAGGCGCTGGACATTCTGGCCGACGTGGCTGTGATGATCCTTGGTGTGGTCATGATGGTGATCGGCTGGAACTACGCCACCACGCTGGGCGGCCGTGGCTTCTATGTTTCTATGCCTTGGCTGAGCCGCTTCTGGATGTACTTCCCGGTGCCGCTGGCCGGTGTTGCCATGATCATCTTCGAGATCGAGTCTCTGTACAACCATATCAAGAGCTTTTTTGTAAAGGAGGAAATGTAATATGACAGTTCAGACACTGGCGATCATTGTCCTTCTTGTCAGCTTCTTTGTTATGATCTTCCTGCGCTTCCCCATTGCATACGCCGTTGGTCTTTCCAGCGTGCTGTGCATGCTGGTGCAGGGTCAGGCACTGACCGACGTCTGCCGCCTGATGGTCAAGGGCATCTCTTCCTTCAGCCTGATGGCTGTGCCGTTCTTCATCACCATGGGCGTGCTCATGGGCTCCGGCGGCATCTCTGAAAAGCTGATCGCACTGGCTGACGCCTGCGTTGGCTGGATGCGCGGCGGCATGGCCATGGTCAACATCGTGGCTTCCTACTTCTTCGGCGGCATTTCCGGCTCTGCCTCCGCCGATACCGCCTCCATCGGCTCCATCATGATCCCCATGATGGTGGATCAGGGCTACGGTGCAGACTTCTCCACCGCTGTTACCATCACCTCCTCCTGCGAGGGTCTGCTGGTTCCTCCCAGCCATAACATGGTCATCTACGCTACCACCGCCGGTGGTATCTCCGTGGGCAGCCTGTTCCTGGCCGGCTACCTGCCCGGCGCTCTGCTGGCCATCGTGCTGATGATCGGCTCCTACATCATCTCGGTCAAGCGCAACTACCCCAAGGGTGATCCGTTCAGCATCAAGGCCTTTGTCAAGCAGTTGGGTACCTCCATCTGGGCACTGGCCGCTGTTATCATCGTGGTGTTCGGCGTTGTCGGCGGCGTGTTCACCGCTACCGAGTCCGCTGCTATCGCCGTTATCTACTCCCTGTTCGTCTCTGTGTTCATCTACAAGGGTCTGGACTGGAAGGGCGTGTGGCACGCTCTGGACGAGTGCGTCAACACTCTGTCCATCGTGCTGATCCTGATCGCTACCTCTGCAGTGTTCGGCAACTGCCTGACCATGCTGCACGTTCCTGATCTGGCAGCAACCGCCATTACCGACCTCACCGATAACCCCTACCTGATTGCACTGCTCATCGACCTGATCCTGCTGGTGCTGGGCATGATCATGGATATGGCTCCCATCATCCTGATCGCTACCCCCATCCTGCTGCCCATCGCCACCTCCATCGGCATCGATCCCATCCAGTTCGGTATCATCGTGGTTCTGAACTGCGGCATCGGCCTGCTGACTCCTCCCGTCGGCGCAGTTCTGTTCATCGGCTCTGCCGTTGCAAAGCGCCCCATGGAGAAGGTGGTCAAGGCGACCCTGCCGTTCTACCTGTGTATGTTCATTGCACTGCTGCTGCTGACCTACATCCCCGACATCAGCCTTGCTATCCCCAAGCTGCTGGGCGGCTATGTAAGCCCCATCGCAAACCCGCTGGGTCCTGTGTTCATCCACTAAGCGCAGCATAAGGGAAAACCCCTTGCAGCTATAAGACCGAAGCCTGTCAGCCCTTTGGGCTGCGGGCTCCGGTCTTTTTTGCGTGTGCACCAAAATGCGGACAGCTTGCACGGCGGGGAACACTATGATACAATAAAAAGTATAGAAGCTTGGAAGGGGAGAGAACACTATGGAGCAAAAACGCCTGTGTCCGTTCTGCATTGGGGAGCTGCCGCCTGCGGCGACCGTCTGCCCCCATTGCGGGAAGATCTTAGAGGGATGCAACCCGGCGGGCTGCCTGCCGGTGGGCACGGTGCTGGCCGGGCGCTACACCGTGGGTGAGATGCGCAGTCTGGACGGCGAGGGTGTGCTGTACAGCGGCGTGGAGAATCTGGGCGGCTTCCGGGTGACCATCAAGGAGTATCTGCCCGTCACCCTTTCTGCGGAGCGGGGCGCGGACTGCATCCTGCGCCCCAAGCAGGGGAGCGAGGTGCTGTTCAAGACCACACGCATGGACTTTGCAGACCTGTACCGCGCCATCCAGCGCATTACCCCCGCCAGCGGTCTGGAGGCCGTGCTGGACGTGGTGGAGGCCAACAACACCGTGTATGCGGTGCTGGAAAACCTAGGCGGCACCCCGCTGGAGCAGTGGCTGGAAAACCGCCCCGCCCCGGTGCGGGCAGAGGATGCCTGTGCCATGCTGCGCCCGGTGTTTGAGGGCGTGGCGGCCATGCACAAGGCGGGGCTGGTGCACCGCGGCATCTGCCCGGAGAATATCCGGGTGATGGCGGATGGCCACTGCCGTTTGGCTGGGTACGCCACTGTGGGTCTGCGCACCGCAGGCAGCGGCCTGCACGAGCAGCTGTACGAGGGCTACTCCGCGCCGGAGCAGTACACTACCGCCGAGTTTGAAGGGCGCTACACCGACGAGTACAGCCTTGCCGCCGTCTTTTACCGCATGGTGTGCGGGCAGGCACCCATGCCCGCTGCCCAGCGCGTAGTGTCGGACTCTAACCCACGGGCACGCACCGTAGAGCCTGCCGTACCGGCCTATGTCTCCGATGTGCTGCAGCTGGGGCTGCGGCTCAAGGTCATGGAGCGCATCCAGACCGTGCCGCAGCTGTATCAGGCGCTTTCCTCCAAGGAATATACCGCCGAGCTGACCCGCACCATGAAGCCGGAGACCCCGATACATCCGGTGCGGGCAGAGCAGAGCGGGCAGGGCAGGGAGCACCTGCTCAGTTTGAAGGGGCTGTTGGCGGGCATCCTGATCTTGCTTTCCATTTTGATTTTGCTCACCCTGTGGGGCATCGTGAGCCGCAAGGAGGAGCAGACGCCCGTCTCGGAGCCGAGCTCGGAGGCGGCCAGCAGCGAGGAAATGAAGCCCCAGAGCCTTGTACCTAACTTTGTGGGCATCGACTACGAGCAGATCAAGAATAACCGCGAGTACACCAGTATGTACCTGTTCCGGGCGGTGCTGGAGTACAGCGATACCGTGCCCTCCGGGCAGGTCATCCGGCAGGAGCCGGAGGCCGGCGAGGTGATGGAAAACGGCGAGGTGATCCAGATCGTGGTCAGTCAGGGCCCGGAGAAGGTGGAGATGCCCAAGATCATCGGTGCATCGCAGGATAAGGCCATTGAGATCCTGAGCAGCCGGGGGCTTGTGGCCAGCTGCTTTATGGTGGTGAACGATGGCTCCTACGCCACAGGCTGCGTGGTCTCCGCCAGCGAGGAAGAGGGCGCTATGGTCACGGTGGGCACGGTGATCACCGTGTATATCGCCGCAGACCCCAGCGTGCAGATCACTGCCACCCCGGAGGAGCCTGCCGCTACCGAGCCTACCACCCCGGAAACGCCTGCAGAGGGCAGCACAGAGCCGGAATACGATACCGATTAAACCGCATACAACAAAAGCAGAAGCGGGAGCCTTATAACGGGCTCCCGCTTCTGCTTGTTTAGGATAGGAAAGAGAATGGCAAATTAAAGGTTGGTGTAGCCCATCAGGCAGCGGTCCACCTCGGCGGCGCAATCGCGGCCCTCGCGCAGACCCCACACCACAAGGCTCTGGCCGCGGCGCATATCGCCGCAGACGAACACCTTGTCCACGTTGGTCTTAAAGCTGTGGTCGGCTACATTGCCCCGGGCGGTCAGCTCCACCCCAAAGGCATCGGCTGTGTAGTTTTCGCAGCCGGTAAAGCCTGCGGCAATAAATGCCAGCTGGCAGTCGTAGGTAAATTCTTTGCCGGTGGGCACCATGCTGGTGCGGCCGGTCTCGGGGTCGCGCTCCGGCTTCAGGCAGCTGATGACGGCACCGGTCAGGTTGCCGGCGTCATCCTTCAAAAACTCCTTGACGGTGGTCTGGTACACGCGCGGGTCCTTGCCGAACTTTGCAATGCACTCGGTCTGACCGTAATCCACCTTCAGCACCCGGGGCCACTCCGGCCACGGGTTTGCGGCGGTGCGCTCAGCAGGGGGCTGCGGCATCATTTCCAGTGCCATCAGGTCGGTGCAGCCCTGCCGCAGGGCAGTGCCCTGACAGTCGTTGCCGGTGTCGCCGCCGCCAATGACCAGCACGTTTTTACCGGCTGCGTTGATGGCCTTGCCGTCTGCAAAGCCCGAGTCCAGCAGGCTCTTGGTCACGCTGGTCAGGTAGTCCACCGCGAAATGCACGCCCTTGGCGTCCCGGCCGGGCACGTTCAAGTCCCGGGGCTTTTTGGCGCCGCAGCACAGCACCACGGCATCAAAATCTGCCAGCAGCTGCTCGGCGGGCACCGCACCGCCCACATCCATGCCGGTGCGGAACTCAACACCCTCGGCCTGCATCAGCTTGACCCGGCGCTCGATGACCGCCTTGTCCAGCTTCATGTTGGGGATGCCGTACATCAGCAGGCCGCCTACACGGTCGGCGCGCTCAAACACCGTAACGGCGTGGCCGCGCTTGTTCAGGTACTCGGCCACCGAAAGCCCCGCAGGGCCGCTGCCCACCACGGCAACGCTCTTGCCGGTGCGGGTCGGCGGCGGGGTGGCGGTCAGCCAGTTCTTGGCGTAGGCCGTCTCGATGATGGCGTGCTCGTTTTCGCGCACGGTGACACTGTTGCCGGTCACATCCCCGCAGGTGCAGGCGGCCTCACACAGGGCGGGGCACACCCGGCTGGTAAACTCCGGGAAGCGGTTGGTGGCCATCAGGCGGTGGAGCGCAAGCTCCCACTTGCCGTGGTACACCAGATCGTTCCACTCCGGGATGAGGTTGTTCAGCGGACAGCCGGAGGCCATGCCGCCGATCATCATGCCCGCCTGACAGAAGGGCACGCCGCAGTCCATGCAGCGGGCGGCCTGCGTCTGCTGCTGCTCCCGCGAGAGCCAGATGTGGAACTCGTTAAAATTTTCAAGGCGCTCCAGCGGCGCAACGTCCGTGCTGGTCTTACGCGCATAATCCATAAATCCTGTTGTCTTACCCATGCTGCTGCCCCTCCTTACTTATGCTTCTGCACTGCATAGAATGCTTCGATCTGTGCCTGCTCGCCGTCCAGACCACGCTCCTCTACCGAGGCGATGACCCGCAGCATCCGGTCGTAATCGTAAGGCAGCACCTTTTTGAATTTGGGCAGGAACGCACTGAAATTGTCCAGAATTTCTTTGCCGCGCGGAGAGCCGGTGGCCTCCACATGGGCGCGGATCAGCTCCTTCAGGGTGGCAACATCGTACTTGTGCTCCACCGGCTCAAGGCTGACAGTCTCCTTGTTCACGCGCTGGTAGAAGTCCCAGTTCTCGTCCAGCACATAGGCAATGCCGCCGGTCATACCGGCCGCAAAGTTCTTGCCGGTCTGTCCCAGCACCACCACGGTGCCGCCGGTCATGTACTCACAGCCGTGGTCGCCCACGCCCTCCACAACGGCGGTAGCGCCGCTGTTGCGCACGCAGAAGCGCTCACCGGCCACACCGGAGATGAACGCCTTGCCGCTGGTAGCACCGTACAGCGCCACATTGCCGGTGATGATGTTCTCCTCGGGCTTGAAGTCGATGCCCTGCGGCGGGCGCACGACGATCTTGCCGCCGGAAAGGCCTTTGCCCATGTAGTCGTTGCAGTCGCCCACCAGCTCCAGCGTCAGGCCGTTGGGGATAAAGGCACCAAAGCTCTGGCCGCCTGCACCGTTGCAGTGCACGGTGTACACATCGTCCGGCAGGTCGTTGCCGTATTTGCGGGTGATCTCGCTGCCAAAGATGGCACCAAAGGCGCGGTCCACGTTGGAAACATCCAGGCTGACGCTCTGGGGAGCCTTGCTGCCCAGCTTGAACCTCTTCATCAGCACCTTCATGTCCAGCGTGTTTTCCAGATGGAAGTCGTAGCTGTCCTCCTTGATGAAGTGGACATTGCTGTTTGCAATGGCAGGGTTGTGCAGGATGCAGTCCAGATCCAACTCCGCTGCGCGGCTGCCCGGAGCAGCGGGCTTGACCCGCAGCAGGTCGGTGCGGCCCACCAGCTCGTCCACGGTGCGCACGCCCAGCTTTGCCATGTACTCCCGCAGCTCCTCGGCCACAAAGGTGAGGTAGTTGATGATGTACTCCGGCTTGCCGCGGAAGTTCTTGCGCAGCTCGGGGTTCTGGGTGCAGATGCCCATGGGGCAGGTGTCCAGATTGCACACACGCATCATCACGCAGCCCTCGGCCATCAGCAGGGTAGTGCCGAAGCCGAACTCCTCTGCGCCCAGCATGCAGCTGATGGCCACATCCCGGCCGGACAGCAGCTTGGAGTCGCTCTCAATGCGCACGCGGGTGCGCAGACCGTTCATGATCAGGGTCTGGTGGGTCTCGGCGATGCCCAGCTCCCAAGGCAGACCGGCGTGCTTGATGGAGGTGCGGGGTGCAGCACCGGTGCCGCCGTCATAGCCGGACACCAGAATGACCTGTGCGCCGCCCTTGGCAACACCGGCAGCAATGGTGCCGACACCGGCCTCGCTGACCAGCTTGACGTTGATGTTGGCGTTGCGGTTGGCGTTTTTCAAATCGTAGATCAGCTCTGCCAGATCCTCGATGGAGTAGATATCGTGGTGGGGCGGGGGAGAGATCAGCCCCACGCCGGTGGTGCTGTGGCGGGTCTTGGCGATCCACGGATACACCTTGGCACCGGGCAGGTTGCCGCCCTCGCCGGGCTTTGCGCCCTGTGCCAGCTTGATCTGGATCTCCTCGGCGCTGACCAGATACTTGCTGGTCACGCCAAAGCGGGCAGAGGCTACCTGCTTGATCTTAGAATTGCTCTCGCTGTGGTAGCGCTCCTCGGGCTCGCCGCCCTCGCCGGTATTGCTGCGGCCGCCCAGACGGTTCAGGGCGATGGCAATGGTCTCGTGTGCTTCGCTGCTCAGTGCGCCGTAGCTCATGGCAGCGCCCTTGAACCGCTTGACGATGCTGGAGACCGGCTCTACCTCCTCCAGCGGGATGCCGCCGTCTGCGGCGTAGTTGAAGTCCAGCAGGCTGCGCAGATGCACGCCCTCGGCACCCATGTTGTCCACCGTCTGGGTGAACTGCTTGAAGGTGTCGTAATCGCCGGTGCGGCAGGCCTTCTGGAACAGGTGGATGGTCTGAGGGTTGAACAGGTGCTCTTCCTTGCCGCTGCGGAACTTGTGGGCACCGCTGTCGGCCAGCTCCATGTTGATATCCAGTCCCAGCGGGTCAAAGGCGGCGTTGTGCAGCGCCTCCACATCGGCCTGAATGTCTGCCATGCTCACACCGCCCACACGGCTCACCGTGCCGGTAAAGTATTTGTCGATGACCTCCTTCGAGATGCCCACAGCCTCAAAGATCTGGCTGCTCTGGTAGCTCTGGATGGTGGAAATGCCCATCTTGGAGGCGATCTTCACAATGCCGCTGAGGATGGCGTTGTCGTAGTCCTGCACGGCGGCGTAGTAGTCCTTGTCCAGCAGACCCTCGTCGATCAGCTGGCCGATGGTCTCGTGTGCCAGATAGGGGTTGATGGCGCAGGCACCGTAGCCCAGCAGGGTGGCAAAGTGGTGCACCTCCCGGGGCTCGGCGCTCTCCAAAATCAGTGCCAGTGCGGTGCTCTTTTTGGTGCGGATGAGGTACTGGGACACTGCCGAAACCGCCAGCAGGCTGGGGATGGTCACATGGTATTCATCCACGTCACGGTCGGACAGGATGATGATGTTTGCACCCTCCTTGTAGGCGCGGTCGACCTCCAAAAATACCCGGTCGATGGCCTTTTCCAGACTGGTGTTCTTGTAGTAGTTGATGGACACCGTAGCCACCTTGAAGCCCGGCACGTTCATGTACTTGATCTTCAACAGGTCGGTGTTGGTCAGGATGGGGTTGTGCACCTTGAGCACCTTGCAGTTCTCGGGCTTATCCTCCAGCAGGTTGCCGTGGGCACCGATGTAAACGCTGGTGGAGGTGACCACCTTTTCCCGGATGGCGTCAATAGGGGGGTTCGTCACCTGTGCAAACCGCTGCTTGAAGTAGTTGAACAGCGGGGGATGCTGGCTGCTGAGCACAGCAAGCGGGGTGTCGGTACCCATGGCACCGGAGGGCTCTGCGCCCGCCCGCGCCATGGCAAGGATCATGGTGTTCACGTCCTCGTACTTGTAGCCGAACACCTTCTGCAGCCGGGTCAGCTGTTCGCCGGTGTAGCTCTCCACCTTCACGTTAGGGATCTTCAGCCCGCTCAGCTGCACCAGATTGCGGTCGATCCACTCGCCGTAGGGCTCGCGGCTGGCGTAAAGCTCCTTCAGCTTCTCGTCGTCCACCACTTCGCCCTTGACGGTATCCACCAGCAGCATCTTGCCGGGGCGCAGGCGCTCCTTGACCAGAATGTTCTCCGGGTCGCATTCCAGCACGCCTACCTCAGAGGACAGGATCATGCGGCCGTCCTTGGTGATGTAGTAGCGGCTGGGGCGCAGACCGTTGCGGTCCAGCACCGCACCCATCACATCGCCGTCCGAGAACAGGATGGCGGCGGGGCCGTCCCAGGGCTCCAGCATGGTGGCGTAGTACTGGTAGAAATCCCGCTTTTTCTGGCTGATGTTCTTGTTGTTCTCCCACGGCTCGGGAATGGTGATCATCACGGCCAGCGGCAGATCCATACCGTTCATCACCATGAACTCAAGCGCGTTATCCAGCATGGCGGAGTCCGAGCCGGAGGTGTTGATGATGGGCAGGATCTTGTTCATGTCGTCCTGCAGAATGGGGCTGGAGATGCTCTCCTCCCGCGCCAGCATGGCGTCGGTGTTGCCCTTGATGGTGTTAATCTCGCCGTTGTGCAGGATGAAGCGGTTGGGGTGTGCACGCATCCAGCTGGGGTTGGTGTTGGTAGAAAAGCGGCTGTGCACCATACCGATGGCGGATTCATAATCCGGGTCCTGCAGATCGGCATAGAAGCGGCGCAGGTCGTGCACGAGGAACATACCCTTATACACGATGGTGCGGCTGGACAGGCTGGGCACATAGGTGCCGTTGCTGGCCTGCTCAAACACGCGGCGCACGATGTACAGGCGGCGGTCAAACTCGATGCCCTTGCTTACCTTGGCAGGCTTTTTGATGAAGCACTGCCAGATGGCGGGCATACAGTCCCGGGCCTTCTGACCCACGGCATCGGGGTCTACGGGCACCTCGCGCCATGCCAGAAACTCCAGCCCCTCCTTGCGGGTGACCACCTCGAACAGCTTCATGGCCTGCGCCCGCAGGTGCTCGCTCTGGGGGAAGAAGAACATACCCACGCCGTACTCCCGCTCGTTGCCCAGCCGAATGTTCAGCTCCTCGGCGACCTTGGAGAAGAACTTGTGGCTGATTTGCAGCAGGATGCCCACGCCGTCGCCGGTCTTGCCCTCGGCGTCCTTACCGGCGCGGTGCTCCAGCCGCTCCACGATGGACAGTGCATCGTCCACCGTCTGGTGGCTTTTACGTCCCTTGATGTCCACCACAGCGCCGATGCCGCAGGCATCGTGCTCGAACTGTGGGTCGTACAGACCAAGGGTGGTTTTCTGCTCTGTAAAGTTTTCCATAGTCTTTCCCATCCTTTTTACTTGTTTGCTTACCGGGGGCTGCGGCACCCTCCGCAGCTTTTTATCCCCTGCAAAAAGAAAAAGACGCCCCGCAAGGGCATAGGATGCCCCTGCGGAACGCCTTTGTTCCGATACCTGATATTATACAGATTCCTGAAAAATCTTCAAGTGACAGCTGCACCAAATATGACAACTGCTTTACACCACTTCTTGTGCGAAACGCCGCGTACGGCGGTCAGTTGTAGTCATAGTGAGAACAGCGCTGGCTCAATGTCTGCCCAGAATGGCCTGCAGGTCGTTTTCCGGTGCTGTTACGGCTTTTAAATCGTACTTTTGCTGCAGGGCAGCCACAACGCCCGGCGAGAGGAAAGCAGGCAGGGTTGGCCCCAGCCGGATGCCCTTGATGCCCAGCGCCAGCAGTGCGATGAGGATGCACACGGCCTTCTGCTCAAACCAGCACAGCACCAGCGAGAGCGGCAGCTCGTTTACACTGCAGCCAAAGGCATCGGCCAGAGCCAGCGCAATGCGGATGGCACTGTAGGCATCGTTGCACTGGCCCACGTCCAGAATGCGGGGCAGCTCCGTGCCGGGCACATTGCCCAAGGGCAGATCGTTCAGCCGGAACTTGCCGCAGGCCAGTGTCAGGATGACCGTATTCTGCGGTGTGAGCTTGGCAAACTCGGTGTAGTACCGGCGGGAGGGCCGCGTGCCGTCGCAGCCGCCCACAAGGAAGAAGTGACGGATCTTGCCGTCCTTCACCGCCTGCACGATCTCGCCCGCATGCTGGAGCACAGCATTGCGCGCAAAGCCGGTGACGACGCTTTTGCCGCCGTTCATTCCGGGCACAAGAGTATCCTCCTTGTAGCCGCCCAGCTCCAGCGCCTTTTCGATCACCGGTGTAAAATCGCGCCCTTCCTCAATGTGCACGATGCCGGGATAGGACACCACCGAGGTGGTGAACACCCGGTCAGAATAGCTTTCGCGCAGGGGCATGATGCAGTTGGTGGTGAACAGGATGGGCGCGGGGATATCCTCAAACTCGGTCTGCTGGTTCTGCCATGCGGTGCCGAAGTTGCCCTTGAGGTGGGGGTACTTCTGCTTCAATTCCGGGTAGCCGTGGGCGGGTAGCATTTCCGAGTGGGTGTAGATATTGATGCCCTTATCCTTCGTCTGTTCCAGCAGGCATTTCATGTCGTACAGGTCATGGCCCGAAACCACGATGAACGGCCCCTTTTCAATGGTCAGCGGCACCTCCACTGGCTCCGGGTCGCCGTAGGCACCGGTATTGGCAGCATCCAGCAGCTCCATGCAGCGGTAGCTGGCCTCGCCGGTTTTCTGCACCAGCGCCCACAGCTCCTCCATGGAGAGCGGGCGGGAGATGGCATCCAGTGCCGTGCAGAAAAAGCGGTCCAGCTCCGGGTCAACATGGCCCAGCACCCGGGCGTGATAGTTGTAAGCCGCCATGCCGCGCAGACTGAACAGGACAAAGCTTTTCAGGCTGCGCACGTCTGCGTCCGGTTCATGCCAGAGCAGCTGCATATTGTAGCCCGGCCCGGCGGCAGGGCAGGCGGCGCGCACCTTTGCGGTCAGCTCGTCCACGGTGCCTGCGTCAAAGTTTACGTTGGTAATGGTGGTGAACAGCCCCTGCATCAGCAGCATGGCCTGCTGGGCAGAAGGAGACTGCCCGTCCGCCAGCAGCTGCCCGGCGCAGGCGATCAGCGCCCCGGTGAGCCGGTCCTGCGCGGCGGCAGTGTCCGCCGATTTGCCGCACACGCCTGCGGCACCGGTGCAGGCTGTGCAGTTGGCCGCCTGCTCACATTGAAAACAAAACATCCGTTCGTCCATAAAATACTCCTTTTCCAGCAGAAGATACCGGGAGTATGGGTGATAGCATGGGATTTTATACACAGCCCGGCAGGATGGCGCAAACAAAAAGGGCCGCGCCCAGCCGGACGCAGCCCTTTGAAAATGCTATGGAAATTAGTAGGTGATGCCCTGTGCCATCATGGCGGTAGCAACCTTCAGGAAGCCGGCGCAGTTTGCACCGACCATCAGGTTGCCCTCAGAACCGGCAGCCACAGAAGCGTCGTAGGAAGCGTGGAAGATGCCCTCCATGATGCCCTTCAGCTTGGCATCCACTTCCTCAAAGCTCCAGCTCAGGCGCTCGGAGTTCTGGCTCATCTCCAGACCGGAGGTAGCCACGCCGCCTGCGTTGGAAGCCTTTGCGGGTCCGTACAGGATGCCGTTGGACAGGTAGACCTCGATAGCCTCCGGGGTGCTGGGCATGTTAGCGCCCTCGCAGACCACGGTGCAGCCGCCCTTTACCAGAGCCTCGGCAGACTCCTTGTTAATCTCGTTCTGGGTAGCGCAGGGCAGGGCAATGTCGCAGGGGACAGTCCAAACCTTGCTGCAATCAGCCACATAGGTTGCACCCTCGTGGGTCTCGGCGTACTCCTTGATGCGGCCGCGGCGCACTTCCTTCAGATCCTTGACGTAAGCCAGATCAATGCCGTTGGGGTCGTAGACGTAGCCGTTGGAGTCGGACATGGTGACAACCTTGGCACCCAGCTGGGTAGCCTTCTCGCAGGCGTAGATAGCCACGTTGCCGGAGCCGGAGATGACCACGGTCTTGCCCTCGAAGCTGTCGTTGCGCATGCACTTCAGAGCCTCAGCGGTGAAGTAGCACAGGCCGTAGCCGGTAGCCTCGGTACGAGCCAGAGAACCGCCGAAGGTCAGGCCCTTGCCGGTGAGCATACCGCCCTGGAAGCTGTTGGTCAGGCGCTTGTACTGGCCGAACATATAGCCGACCTCGCGGCCGCCGACACCGATATCACCGGCGGGGCAGTCCACGAACTGGCCGATGTGGCGGTACAGCTCGGTCATGAAGCTCTGGCAGAAGCGCATGACTTCCATGTCGCTCTTGCCGTGGGGGTCGAAGTCAGAGCCGCCCTTGCCGCCGCCCATGGGCAGGGTGGTCAGGCTGTTCTTGAAGATCTGCTCAAAGCCCAGGAACTTCAGGATGCCCTGATTGACAGAGGGATGGAAGCGCAGGCCGCCCTTGTAGGGGCCGATGGCGCTGTTGAACTGCACGCGGTAGCCGCGGTTCACCTGCACCTTACCGGCATCGTCCACCCAAGGCACACGGAAGGTGATGATGCGCTCCGGCTCCACCATGCGCTCGATCAGACCGGCCTTCTCGTACTCGGGGTGCTTTTCCACAACGGGCTGGATGCTCTCCAGCACCTCGCGCACAGCCTGCAAAAACTCGGGCTCGTTGGCGTTGCGCTTTTCCAGACCCTCGTAAACGCGCTTCAGGTATTCATTCGTCAGCATAATAGAATACTCCTTTTCCCAATTACTCTATAAATTTGAAAAAGCGGAAATGCCCCTGCCCGCCGCACAGCGGGGGTATCCTTGCAGATGCCGGGCGCTTCCGGTTCTCCATGCTTGCATGGCACGCCCGCAATGGCGGGCAATGCTTACTTTACTATTATAAAGCTTTGCGGTGGGTTTTACAATAGCAAAAAGCAGAATCTGTTTAAAAAAACAGATAAAAAGTAACAGCTGCTTCACAAAACGAAAATTAAAAGCCGGAATGCGCTGCGAACCTTGTTTTTTAAAGTGCGCTGCCGCCCCAAAGCCGCACGGAAAAGAATGTCTTTTGCACTGCGGCAGGCATATCTAAGCAAAAAGCCCTGTGTCACAACGGGCACAGGGCAAGGTGCATTACTTCTTCAGCAGCTTTTCGCAGGCGTCTGCTGCGCCTTCCAAAAATTCGCCGCCGTAGGTCTCGATCATACCGGCGTCGGAAAGCTGGGCCAGCTGGGGGTCGATGGGGCACTTGGCCAGCACAGGCAGGTGATGCTTTGCGGCAACCTCGTCCACGTGGCTGTTGCCAAACACATTGATGTGCTTGCCGCAGTCCGGGCAGACGATGTAGCTCATGTTCTCCACGATGCCCAGCATGGGCACCTTCATCATCTCGGCCATGTTCACGGCCTTTGCCACGATCATGCTTACCAGCTCCTGCGGGCTTGCCACCACAACGATGCCGTCCACCGGCAGGCTCTGGAACACGGTCAGGGGCACATCACCGGTGCCCGGGGGCATATCCACGAACAGGAAATCCACGTCCTTCCACACCACATCGGTCCAGAACTGCTTGACCGCACCGGCAATGACCGGGCCGCGCCACACAACGGGGTCTTCCTCGTTCTCCACCAGCAGGTTGATGCTCATCACATCAATGCCCATGCGGCTCTGGATGGGCCAGCAGCCCTTGTCGTCCGCCATGGCACGGCCATGGATGCCGAACAGCTTGGGGATGGACGGGCCGGTGATATCGGCATCCAGAATGCCGCAGTGGTAGCCGCGGCGGGCCATGGCACAGGCCAGCAGGGCGCTGGTCATGCTCTTGCCCACGCCGCCCTTGCCGGAAACAACGCCGATGACCTTTTTCACGCGGCTGTGAGGGTTGGGGGCATCGTGCTGCGGAGCGGCATCGCGGGAAGAACAGGCTGCACTGCAATTAGAGCAGTCATGGGTACATTCTTCGCTCATTCTCTTTGTCGCGCACGGCAGGGGCAGGACCCGGGCGGTGCGCTTCCTCCTTGCTCAAAATACAGGCGGGGGCTTGCGCCCTGCCTGACCACTGTTAACTATACCATAAAAAGTGCGCAGAAACAACCCATAGTGCCGCTCATGTTTTGCAAAGCCGCTGCATAGGCTGAACCGTGAACGCCCGTTCCGGGGCAGGGGGAGGTGCAGGGTGCGGCAGAACTACTTTAAAAATGCGGCGCTGCTTACCGGCTCGGACGTGGCGCTGCGGCTGGCTGGGCTGGGGCTGCGCATCTGGCTGGCAAACGCCCTGGGCGGGGCGGGCATGGGGCTGTATCAGCTGGTGCTGGCGGTGTACGGGCTGTTCGTCACGCTGGCTACGGCGGGCATCTCGGTGGCGGCTACCCGCTTGCTGACCGAGGAGCTCAGCCGAGATAAGGCCGCTGCGCGCGGGATGCTGGTGCGGCTGGTGCTGGCAGGGCTTGCGCTGGGCGGGCTTGCCATGGTCGCCCAGCTTGCCACTGCAGGCCTTGCGGCAAAATGGTGGCTTGGGGATGTCCGCGCCGCTGCCGCGCTGCGCACCTCGGCACTGGGGCTGCCGTGGATGGCCATCTCTGCGGTGCTGCGCGGCTTTTTTCTGGCGCGGCGTCGGGTGGAGCCCAACGTGCTCAGCCAGCTGGCAGAGCAGGCGGTGCGCATTGCCGCGGTGGTGTGGGCGCTTTCCCGCACGCAGGGCTGGCCGGACGGCAGCCGCTGTGCGCTGGTGCTGGCTGCTACCGCCCTGAGCGAGGCCGTATCCACCGCCCTGATGGCACTGTTTTACCGGCGGGAGGCGGCACGCTGCTTCGGCAGCACAGCGCCGCGCCCGCCAAGGGAGGTGTCCCGGCGGCTGTGGGACATCCTGTGGCCGGTGGAGGGCGGCAGGGCGCTTTCCAGCGCGCTGCACACCGCCGAGAATATGCTGGTGCCCGCCTGCCTTGCGGTGTATCTGGCGGCCTCCGGCGGGCGCACCGCTGCGCTGGAGCAGTACGGCACCTTAAAGGGCATGGCGCTGCCGCTGCTCAATTTTCCCTTTGGGCTGCTGGGCAGTCTGGCGGTTTTGCTAATGCCGGAGATCACGCAGGCGCATATCGAGGGACAGACCGCCCGGCTGAATGCCCTGCTGGACCGGATGCTGCGGCTTACGGGATATTTCTCCGCGCTGGCGGGCACGCTGTTCTGGGTGTGGGGCAGGCCGCTGGCGCAGCTGCTCTACCACAGCCCGGAGGCCGGGTTCTATCTGGAGACCCTTGCCCCGGCCATGCCGCTGATGTATCTGGAAAGCATGGTGGACGGCGCCATGAAGGGCATCGGGGAGCAGAAGGCCGCCTTCCGGTACAGCGTGTGGGACGCGGTGCTGCGCATTGGCGGGGTGACGGTGCTGCTGCCCCGGTACGGGATGCGGGGCTTTCTGGCGGTCATCCTGCTTTCCAGCCTTTACACCTGCGCAGCCAACACCGGGCGGCTGCTGCTTTCCAGCGGTACAGGGCACGCCTTCCGGCGCTGGCTGGGTGCGCCGCTGCTGGCTGCCGCCGCCGCCGGTGCGGCAGGGTTGGGGGTGCGCCGGGCGCTGGCGGGCTTTCCGGCACAGGGGCTCTGGGAACAGCTTGCAGTGCTGACGGCGGGCGGCACGGTGACGGCCATCGTGTTTTTGCTGGCGGCGCTGCCGCTGGGGCTTTGGGAGGAGGTGCGGGCGGTGCTGCGGCAGGCAAGGACCGGGAATAACAGGGGAAAGTGATAAAAACGTAAATTTTCTGGACACAGGCGGGGATTGTGAGTATAATACAAACGTGTAGCTGTATCCCTTCGGCATTGCCGGGGGAGCACTGCCGAAAAAGCAGCGCAGGGGGCAAAGCGTCCCGCGCTGAGAGGAAAAAAGAGGATCGTAAGTGAAAGATAGAACCAAGAATACCCCGCAGGTGCTGCTGCGCCGTGCGCTGCTGGTGCTGCTGGATGCAGCCATTGTGGCATTCAGCTTTTATTTTGCTCTGTTGCTGCGGGCAGATGGCGCTGTGGAGGCCGTGTGGTGGCCGCACAACCGCGCCCTGCTGTACGAAAACCTGCCGTGGATCGTGGCGGTGTATATCGTCAGCTTTCTGGCGGGCGGGCTGTACTCGGTACTGTGGAAGTACGCCGGCGAGCGGGATCTGCTCCGCCTTGCCGGGATGATCGCTGTGCCCACCGCCGTGGTGTATGTGGTGAACCGCTGCTTTATCCACGGTGTGCTGTTCAATTCCGCCAACTGCATGGCGTCTGTGCTCATCTTTTTGTTCGTTGGCGGCAGCCGCTTGGCTTGGCGGCTGTTCTTGAACCATCCGCTGGGCGAGCGGCTGCGCCGAGTGCCCGCCAAGGACCCCAACCGCCCGGTGATGATCGTGGGCGCGGGCGAAGCCGGTGCATGGGCTATCAACGTGTGCAAATCCAACAAGGAATACGGCCACGCCGTGGTGGCGGTGGACGATGACCCCGCAAAGCTGAACCAGACCATCCACGGTGTGCCGGTGAAGGGTACGCTGGAGGAGATCCCGGAGCTGTGCAAGCGCTACGGCATCCACAGCATCATCATTGCCATCCCCACCTTAAAGGGCAGCCGCCTGAGCCACGTCATCGATCTGTGTGTCAGCACCCATTGTGCGGTGCAGGTGCTCAGCGACCCGCAGCTGGTGGGCAGCGGCGCACCCCAGCAGGAGGTGTTCCGTGAGCTGAACCCCGCCGACTTCCTCTCCCGCGAGGAGGTCACGCTGGACACCGATAAAATTTCCGGCTACCTTACCGGTAAAACGGTGCTGGTAACGGGCGGCGGCGGCTCCATCGGCAGCGAGCTGTGCCGTCAGGTCATGCGCTTCAAGCCCGGCAAGCTGCTCATCTTTGATATCTACGAAAACTGCGCCTACGAGCTGCTGATGGAGCTGCAGCAGAAGTACGGCCGCGATATTCCGGTCACGGTGCTTATCGGCTCCATCCGGGATAAAAAGCGTCTGGACGAGGTTTTTGATACCTATCACCCCACGGTGGTGTTCCACGCAGCGGCGCACAAGCACGTTCCGCTGATGGAGGTAAGCCCCGCCGAGGCCGTAAAAAACAACGTGCTGGGCACGAAAAACCTGCTGGTCAGCGCCAGCGAGCACGGGGTGGAGCGCTTTGTGCAGCTTTCCACCGATAAGGCCGTGAACCCCACCAGCGTCATGGGCTGCACCAAGCGCATCTGCGAGATGCTCATCCAGACCTTTGCGGGCAACACGGATATGAAGTGCGTGGCGGTGCGGTTCGGCAACGTGCTGGGCAGCCACGGCAGCGTCATCCCGCTGTTTGAAGCCCAGATCAAAAAGGGCGGGCCGGTCACCCTGACCGACCCCAACATCGTGCGCTATTTTATGACCATCCCGGAGGCAGCCCAGCTGGTGCTGCAGGCGGGTGCGCTGGCAGAGAGCGGCAATATCTATGTGTTGGATATGGGCGAGCCGGTGCGCATTATGGACCTTGCCAAGCAGCTGATTCGTTTTTACGGCTACGAGCCGGGCGTGAATATGGAGATCAAGATCGTGGGTCTGCGCCCCGGCGAAAAGCTTTACGAAGAGTTGATGATGGACGAGGAGCAGGACAAGATGCGCCGCACCCAGCACAACAAGATCTTTGTGGCAAGCCCCCGCACCATT
>CAKTCY010000020.1 GCA_934540955.1 uncultured Faecalibacterium sp. | reverse complement strand
TTGGGGGCAAGAATCTTTTCCAGAAAGCCGCGCACCAGTTCGGGCGCACGGTGGAGAGCATCCAGATAGGGCTTCACCTCGTACCAGAGTTCATGATACTTTTGACCCCAATGGGCTGCTTCCTTCTTGGCCGTGGAAAGTTCTTCTTTCAAGCGGCGGTTCTCCACGTCCATCATATAGCCGTGGTCGGCCTGTTTTTTCAGCTTGGAGAATTCTTCTTCGGTCAGCGAGTAGTTACCGAGAAAGGTGCGCTTGCCGATATAATCCAGATCGCGCGCATGAATGAGGGCTTCTTTCGTGAGCGTGGCCTTTTTCTGAACGGCGGCAAGTTCCTTCTCCTTTTTGGAGAGGGTCTGACTGGTTTTAGCAAGCGACTGTGCTTGCTGGTCGGCTTGGGCGGTGAGGGTGTCCAGTCGTTCCTGCTCCCGCTGGACTTTGAATTGAGTGACGGTCAGGTGTTCTTCGGTGCTGCCGCGCTCGCCGCGTTCTACATCCGTGTATCCGGTGTTGCGCATATAGTTGAAGAAATCATCTTGCAGAACGCTGTACGACTTCTTCAGGACTGGCTTACCGTTCTTTTGCAGGACAGGCTTTCCTGCATCGTCCAGCAGGGGCTTGGATGCCCACTTCTTGCTTCGGCTGACCTGCATGACGGTCTCCTTGACTGTGCCGACCAGTGCCTTGTCCTTGCAGCGTTTCGACCACAGGATTTGCTTTTCCACAACAGGCACATAGACCACATGGAGGTGGTAGTGGTAAACTTCCCGGCCTAATGCTTCGGTCATGGCACGATTGATCTCATCGGCGTGCATGACTGCCGAGAGGATATACTGTTCACCACCCACGATCTGAACGGCTGCTTTGTAGGCATCCTCATAGAACTGCTTGGCGAACTCATAGCCACCGTGGTTGTCGAAATAGGCCGAGTTGACATCAAAGACCAGCTCGCAATAGTGAGTGGCATCCGGTTTCAGACCGCGCGTGGAAATGGTTCCATCGGCTTCCAGTTGGGCGAACAGGTCGGTGTAGCTGGCGGTGGGCTTTTTGAAGTGGACGTTCCATGCAGCGCGTTGGGGGATAATGTCGGGGTTCCGATAGCTGTCCTTTTCGCGCTCATTGTGCTGCTGGGTGTTGCCAACTGCCTTATCCGAAACGGCGAGATTTCGGACACTGGTGCGGTCAATGCCATCGCTTCTTGCCAAAGGGCATCCCTCCTTTCGGGGTTCATCGAGAGGTGACGGGGAACGGAGATGCACTTCATCTTCGCGCCAAGAGCCGCCTGCGGCGGTTGCGCTTCGAAACGCGCCTGCGGGCGCAGTTCGGAAGTGTAATAACCCACTATGACACTTTCATCCCTATGGGCTGCAAAGTGTAGTGGGCTCTTCGAGGACTCTCCGAGGGGGAACGTCTCCTGCGGGAGAGTTAATCAAGTTCACGTTTGCGAAGCAATGAAAGCCCCAGTGGGGCTTTTAAGTGACCGAACGGTCTTGCGCCAGCAAGATGGAGGGGCCTCGCCCCGACAAGTTCGCACAATGCGAACTTGATTGCTCCGTACGCATCTGAAAAAATTGCGTACGGACTTCAAATAACCTGTACGGTTCGTACGGTGTACGAAAATCCGAAATACAAACGATACCACGTTTTAATTTGCAACGATTTGTCGTACAGGTGCGTACTAGTACAGACCGTACGGGTTGTACGAACTTCTTCCGTGAAAAAAATGCACTTTTTACGGGCAGGGGTGGACAAGTGGCTCAATACCCACGAAACCCCGCACTCTGCGCCCACCGGGCAGGTAGATGTTGTTGGTGGCTTCAAGGTTGTAGCGGCGGTCATTCTGGCGCAGCTCTGCGCTGAAACGGATCGCCGATACGCTGTGACAGGCGTTGTCCTCGCACCACTGCTTATAAATGTCGTAGAACTCCTTGGAACTGATGAAGTAGTCCGCCTTGAAGCGGAAGTAGCCCTCCGATTCCATAAAGTCGATGACATTGTTGCTGCTGCGCTTGATGGTGTCCACGTTGGCGGCGGCTCGTTCGCTGACAGTAAAGCGGAAATCGTTCTGCACCAGCCGGTGCAGCCCTTCCAGACACCACAGCAGGATGCCTTCCAACTCGGCGCACATCTTCTCCACAAGGAAAGGGTCATCCGTGCGGTCAGCAGGCTTGTCCTTGGTGGTCAGGATGAGCTGACGGCGGAAGAAGCCGTCTGAATGGTCGTACAGCGAGGTCAGCGCACCGTTGCCGAAGCAGAGGAATCGGGCGTAGATGTCCCGCTGGTAGCTCTGGACACCCTTGCGCTCCAAGTCCAGCTTGGCTTCGGCGGTCACGATGGTCTTAATATAATTCGTTTTGGGCAGGGCGTTCATATCCATATCATCGTCGATCATCAGCAGGCGGCGTTCCAGATCGGCACGGGCAAAGCGGTTGTTCTCCACTTTCTGGACGCTGCCATTGCTGGCGGCATCCCCCATGAGCCGCTTGAGCACCAGCCCGATGCGGGACTTGCCCTCGCCGCCCTTGCCAACGATGAGCATCATCTTCTGTCCCTTGGTGCTGGGGATCAGGCAGTAGCCCAGATATTCCTGTAAGGTAGGGATGTCGGCTTCGTCCAGCAGCTCGTGCAGGAAGGTCAGCCAACGGTCAGGGCTGGCGGCTTTGGGGTCATATCTCACAGGCAGGCGGTTCTGGCAGAACAGGCGGCTCTCCTGAAAAGAGCCGTCCGGCAGATGGTACACGCCGTTCTGGAGGTGGATGCAGTCCTGCTCGATGGGAAACGGGTCGGAAAAGGCCAGCAGCTTGATGGTCTCCAGAATGTTGGTGACCTTTTTGGACAGGCCGGAGGTGACATATTCCTCGATGTTCTCCAAGATGCGCTGCTTGATCTCGCTCTCGTCCTCCACCGGGCCGTCCAGCGTGTACAGTGTACCGTTGACACATTTCAGCGGCCACTGCTCCAGAAAGGCGCGGCCAAACTGGACTTCATCGATCTTCTTGCCGTTGTACCAGTCCGGCCATAAGGGGTTGCGGGAAATGTTTTTCTTCATAGGGGGGTTCTCCTTTCAAAAAGTAAAGTGGTGTTTATCATAATGATAAGCACCACTTTAGGTGAATGAATCGTCAGGCGCACTTTGCCAGAGCAAGGCGGTCGGTGCGCTCCTCCAACATCAGCAGGTACGACCCGGACAGCAGCTGTGCGGCGGCATCGGCCTTCTGCTGGGGTGTCCCAAATGCAACGCAGTCCGTCAGGTGCTCGATGGTCTCGGTCATGTGGAGGGCTTCTTCAAACCGTGGGTCGTGCGGTTCCTCCGGGGTCGCGGGCTTGTAGCGCTCCTGCCAGTCGTGCAGCAGGTCAAGATAATCGGTCAGCACCCGCAGGCAGTAGGCGATGTCTGCCCGCTGTTCGTCCGTCAGGCCGCGCTTGGGCGGCGGCAGAGCGATGGCATTGGCGGGCGGCTTGTCCGGGTCAAGCCCGAAGTCGTGTATCAGCTTCTCGGCGGCTTGCCGGGGGTTCAGGTCGAACAGCTTGGCGGTGAGGTCGATGGCATCGCCGTTGGCTCCGCAGCCAAAGCAATAATAATAGGTGTCGTTCAGCTTCATGCTGGGGTCGCTGTCGGAATGGAACGGACAGCACACCATGCCATGGCGGTCGGGCTCCATGCCGTACATCTCTCCCACCTGCCGAACGGTGATGGCGGACTTGACAGTTTGATACAGGCTCAAGGGCATTCCTCCTTTGTTTCGTGCGTTGCACCAGAGACCCCAAAGTGGGAACTCTGGTGTTTTTTGCCTTGTGCCTGAATATACGGAAAATTTTGCAGGAAAGGCGAAAAAGCGGCAGAACTGCAACGGAAAAAGAAAAAAGCCCTTACTGGTTGCAGGATTGCAACAGCAAGGGCGGAGAGGAAAACGTATATTGAACAAAACGGCAGAGCGTATTATAATGAGGAAAAAGCTCAAAAAGGAGGGCCGACCACATGGCACAGGAATATCTGCCCGCACCATCCAACGTCCGTCTTGCGGACTTGATGAAAGAGCACAACATCAGCCAACCAGAACTTGCCAAGGAACTCGGCTGCTCCAAGAGCACCATCAGCCGCTTCATCAGCGGTGCAAAGGGAACCCTGACCCATGAGCAGGTGCTGAAAATTGCAAGGCTGTTCAACGTATCCACGGATTTTCTGCTGGGAGAAACCAACATTCCCGACCGCAAGAACTACGATATTGCCGAACTGGGCTTGTCCGTAGAAGCCGCAAAGAATCTCTACACAGGACGTGTCAATGCAGAGGTGGTCAACCTGCTGCTGGAAAACGCCCGCTTTGCAGAGCTTACTTACCGCATATCGCAGTATTTTGATGATACCTTTGCATCTGGTATTGCGGCACAGAACGCCCTGCTCACGACATTGAGCACCCTGCTGCGCACAAAGGTCAAGACCCCGGAAGCAACCAAAGCTGCAAAGGACATCAGCCTTCGGAGAAAGCCGGTGTATCAAGGCGACCTTGATGACATTGAGATGTACTTCATGGCGGCGGTCAAGGAGATCAAAAAGGGCATCGGGAGCCATTACGCCGAACAGGAAGCTATGAGTAAGAAAGTGGCAGAGAAGATGTTCACCGAATTGACCAAGGGGCAGGATGTACAGCACCCAACGATTACAGCAGAGCAGCTGACGGATGCAATGTTGGACAGTGTTTCGGGCATGGAAGGAGCTACGCCGGAAGCGCTGGAACAGCTGCGGAACGGTCTGCTGGGAATCTTGCAGTCCGCCGCAGAGCAGGAAAACGCCCATGAAGCAGACGAATGAACGGCTTTGTGTGCTGGCACAGAAAGGCGATGCAGCTGCGCTGGACAGCCTGATCGACAACAACAAGTCCTTTATCGGCAAGGTGGCAAATGACCTTTTTCGCAGCATGAATCTGGCACAGTCCGGCCTGAACCTTGACACAGACGATTTGAAACAAGCGGGCAATCTTGGCTTATGGAAAGCCGTGCCAAAGTTCGATGCAGCGTGCGGCATGAAGTTCCTGACCTACGCGGCTCCTGCTATCCGCAACGCCATGATGGACATGGTGCGGAATGCCTTTGCCGCTTTTGAGCAGCGGATGGTAACGGAGGACAAGGACGGTGTCTGCTACCAGCGCGTTTCGCTGGACGATGTTCTGCCGGGAGAGGAACAGCTGCGGCGCATTGAAGCCATAGCTGACCCCTACGCCATGCAGCCGCAGAGCATTATGGAAGAACAGGAATCGCGCCGGGAACTGTACGAGAGTCTGAAACGGCTGACCCAGCGTGAGCAGACTTATCTGCTGTACCGCTATGGCTTCACCGATGGCGAGGAACATCCGCTGATCGGCACGGCGATATACTTTCACCTGACAAAAGGCCGCGCAAAAAAGACGGAGGAACAGGCTATGGATAATTTGTGGCTGGAACTGCCGTGGTGGTTTATCTGAGTGGGCAGAGAGGAATTGTGTCAAATTGACATAATTCCTCCCGATAAGAGGGATGTGAGCGAAAATGCTGGCAATGTATCTGGCTGTTCTGGATGACCGGAGCAGTGAAGAACAATTTGTAGATGTATACAACACTTACAAGCGGCTGGTCTACCATACCGCTTACAAAATTATGGGCGATTCGTATCTGGCAGAAGATGTACTGCAAGAGGTGTTTTTGTACGTTGCCAAAAATTTTTCTAAAATTCATCGAGAAAACTGTCACGAACTCGCTGCTTATCTCGTTAGTTGTAGTAGAAGCCGTGCATACGATATGCTTCGCAAGCAGCGAGAAGAACCACTGGAAGAAGTCCCGGACGCACCAGATGATGCCCCGGTGCCGGATGATGCAGTAGTCAGCACCGATAACATCCAACACCTGACAGAACTGATTGGGCAGATGAAGCCGATGTACCGTGATCCACTGCGCCTTTTGGCGATGGGCTACACCAACCGGGAGATTGCCGAATCGCTTGGACTGACGGATGAAGTGGTTCGGATGCGGCTTTTCCGTGGAAGAAAACTATTGTGGAAGGAGCTGAACAGCCGTGAGTGAGCGGACAGAGATCTCTTTTGATGCAGCTTTGATGATGGCACTCCGTGCAGATGCACAGAAAGAACTGGACGAGCTGCCAACTCCGGCACAGCTTGAAGAACGCTACTCGGACACTTCCCGATGGGATGCTCGCCTGAAAGCGGCGTTGCATAAACGCCGTCCGGTGCTGAAACGAGTGCTTGTTGCAGCTCTGACGCTGGTAATTTTAACTCTCAGCGCGCTTGCAGTAAGCGCAGACTTCCGCAAGGCAGTTTATACGATGATTCAGAAGTTCTTACCAATTGAGATGCAAGTCACTTATAAAGTTGAGGGAGAACCATTAGAACAGCTTCCCGATGCGTATAGTGAACATTATGTACAAGTCGGATTTTGGCGTGACTATACGCAAGGCTATGATAAAAAGGAAACATTCTCTCATGCGTATGTTAATGCTGCCGGAGAAATCTATTTTGTGGATTGTTCAATTATAACCGCATACGGACAGATTGAAACATTCGATAATGAACATACCGTTTATACAACTGTAAAGATTGGAGATAAGGAAGCAACACTTGGAACAAGTGAGATTCCGGGGCAGGTCACCTGCTATATTTTGATTTGGGAGGATGCTGGTGTTTCCTGCACAATTATGGGCGATGGTTCATTGGATGAGTTGATGAAGGTTGCAGAAAGTATTTGTTAACGGCAAAATGCCTAGATATTTGTAGATGAGCACAAATGTGAGGATGGATTTTTGTTTAAGTAAACAAATTTGGAAAATCCTGCAACAAATGTGTTGGTTGCTGCGTTGTCTAAGTAAAAGCTTCTGATGAAAACAAACGGGAGGTGTATGTTCTATATGAAAAGGAGTTTCATTGCAATTTCGGTTGCGACAATCATAGGATTGTCAGCTTGCTCAACAAAAGTATCCTCTTCAACTTCTATGGACTCTCCTATATCGACATCGGTGACAAGCGAGCAGGAATTTTTATCTAATCTTGAAAATGCCAGCACAAGCCAAATACTGCAAAAGCTTAAAGAATCGGATGGTGGGTATACAGAAGATTGCTTTTCGGTGTTGACAAATCGTCTTATCAAATTCCCTCAAGACACACTGTATGTGTTGAAATATGACAAACTAATGAAGGATAAAGACTTTCAGCAGCTTGTTTTATCCGGCATAAAAACAGAGCTTCCCTATAGTGGGTCGGATGATGAAAGAAATACGCTTTATCAGTATCTGGAATCCATCACCACTGATAAAGAATATGGACAAATCGCATCAGATATTTTAGGAGAACAAGCTGAAAACAAGGAGAAACCAAATCGGCAAATTGAATTTCAACCTGAAGAATCAGGACAAGCGAGCAGTGTTATTTCAATCGAACTTCCGCAAGAGTGGAAAATTCAAAAGAGAGAACAAACGCAACGTGCTGATAATAAACCGCTTGCTCTTGCAAGCCTGAATCCGTCTTATCCAGTATATGATATTTATGACAAAAATCATGTGTTGGTTGGTGCGGTTGGATACAGTACCTATGAACCATATGAAGGTGATAGAGATTCCGTGCAGATTGTTTACTCGGCACTTCGGCTAGGGTCGGTTTACAGGTTTGACACGGATAATAAATACGATGTGATACAAAACACAGAACACGGAACGACTGCACTTACAACGGTAATTTTTCAAGATGGGGCAAGTTCAGAATCCGTGAACAATTTGGGGATTCTCGCTTATGATAACGAGAAAGAATGCTTTGTTGCAATTGAACTTGAAGCAAGTTCTGTATCGGAAAGCCAAGCATTAGAAATCGCAAAATCAATTCGTTTTTAGACATGATGGGAATAACGGTGTATAGTGGTTCTAATGATATGTGTAACTGTTGCATTTGCATGGTTCACTTTTTTGGCTTGACTGAATAATTTTGGTATTTTGAATACTAAAGGATTGTATGTAAAATGACTTGCAAAAATTGTGGTTATGAAAACAAGCTGGGTGTTCGATATTGCCAACGGTGCGGTCAATACATTGAACCCAAAAGGACATTGGCACAAGAAGTAAAATCGTGGGATTTTAGAAGCCTTGCTGGTGTTAGTCGTAGAGATGTAAATATTGCACCGCTGTTTACTTCACCAGAAAACAAATCTCAGATGAAAGAAAGTCAAACACCTTCGCCAGTTGATCCGCTACCGGATGGAAGATGGTATTGCCCGGACTGTGGAAACTTAAATGATTCTTCCGAACGATTTTGCAAAAGCTGTGGAAAAGTCCGATAACTACTAACAAACCGAAAGCTCTCTATTTGCAAAGACTGCAAGTAGAGGGCTGTTGGTCTGTTTTGGATATTTTATTAAGAACCAATCAGCTGACCAGCAATGTAGGAAAAGAATCGTGATTGTGTAACAATTTTTTTGTAAATTTATGTGCAACTATACGATTTTGAAAAATTTTGTGGACAAACAAAATAAATTGGGCTTAAATTTCGTTACCTAAACAAAGAACCGTAAATTTCATCTTCTCAGGATTACAACCCAAAAGCGCAGGAGGATAGTCATGCTGGAACAGTTTTTCAAGTCGCAAGTTGCAACTATTTCTGACCCTTACCAGTGTAATCGTATCACGGATGCGCTGGCAGCTGCTGGAATCAAATTCTATTGCAAAACCAAAGATGTCAATCGTCGTAATACGTTCGATCAGGCAAGAATTGGATCTTTAGGCATAAAACCGAAGTATGTCACAGAGATATTTGTGGACAAAGAAAATGCGGACATGGCTCTGCATATTGTACGCATACTAAGATAAAGTTGAAAGGGCAAGAAGTTTTTCGGAGACAATTCCGCTCTTGTACATGATATGTTTTCATTCTATTGGAGGAAAGCATGAAAAAAGTATCCATGGGACTTTTGATCGTACTGGGGAGTATCGCAGTGGCTGCGATATTGTTTGCTCGACCATTTAACAAAAAATCTGTTCAATCTTATGTACTGCGAAATCAGGGTGAGCTGACAAACTATGCGCGGAAAGTGATAGAAGAACATCCAATGGAACTGCTAGAGTGGAATGGATGGAAAGTATATTATTACTCAGATGGCATGGTGGAATTTTGTACAAGCTCTTTCGGGCTTGTTCCGAGTACTACATATAAGGGCTTTTACTATTCTGAAGATGATGAACCACATGGCTTTCAAGATGTTCCGGTTGAGTTTGTAAAAAGTGGAAATGGATGGTCGTGGGCAGAATCAGAAGGTGATAATACACAATATACTGAACGAATTGCGGCGCATTGGTATTGGTATGAAGCAAAATTTTAGAAGTCGGAGAATCTGAAGTCATGTATAACAATAGACGAAATAACCGATTTAGCATGCAGCAATTTGTGATGGCGCAAGCAACTGGGTACTTTTTAGAAAAGTTTATGTTCCAATTGCACGACCGTATGTTATGATTGCAGCATTCCTTTCTATCGCTGAAAGCTGGAATCTTTTGGAACAACCCATGACATTTTTGCAGAGCAAAGAAAAGTATCCGCTCTCTATGGTTTTGATGCAGCTTTCAACGGATAATGCTGAATTAAAAAATAACCTATGTTTGCTCTTTGCGATTCCGCTGATGATTTTGTTCGGTACAATGGTAAAAAACATAATCGACACATGAAAAATAAGAACGACTGACTTGATTTTATTTCAGCAATAGGGTGGATATTTTGATCTTTGAACAATTCGGCAATAAGTATATTGTGCAATACAGAGAATTTCAATTGTGACTTCGCACTCGATTGACTCGCAACGCAAAATGCGTTACAATAATTTCGAGGTGATAACTATGGAAAAAACGATGACGCTCAATCTTCGTGTCAACCCTACCGTCAAGCAGCAAGCCGAGGATGTGTTGAAGCAGCTTGGCATCCCAATGGCAACTGCCATTGATATGTACCTGCGCCAAATCACCCTGACTGGCGGCATTCCCTTCTCTCTGTCCCTGCCAAAGGCTCCTGCGGCACTGAACGCTGACACCATGACCGATGATCAGCTTCATGCAGCCTTGCAGGTAGGCATTAAGGAGATTCAGAACGGTGACACCGTAGATGCGGCAAGCGCATTTGCACAGTTCAGGGAACAGCACCGATGAAGCAGTATGACGTGAAAATTTCCCATGCAGCCCTCAGCGATATGGAGCAGATTTACAGCTACATTGCCGACCGTCTGTTGGAGCCTGACACGGCTATGGGGCAGTACAACCGCATTGCAGAAGCTATCCAGTCGCTGAACATCCTGCCGGAACGCTGTGCGCTGGTGGAAAGCGAGCCGGAACGCACCCAAGGGCTGCGGCAGATGCTGGTGGACAACTACTCGGTGTTCTACATTGTGGGCGAGGATGCGGTGTCAGTGGCTCGTGTGCTGTACAGTGCCTCCGACCTTGTACGTCGCCTGCGGAGAATGAAGTGAAAGGGGTGTTCGCATGACCGCCGTAATCTACGCCCGCTATTCCAGCGATAACCAGCGTGAGGAATCCATCGAAGGCCAGATTCGTGAGTGCACGGCCTATGCAGAGAAGAACGGCATCACAGTCATCAAGCACTATATTGACCGCGCCCTTTCCGCAAAAACCGACAACCGCCCGGACTTCCAGCAGATGATAAAGGACAGCGAAAAGCGGCTGTTTGACATTGTGCTGGTCTGGAAACTCGACCGCTTTGCCCGAAACCGCTATGATTCGGCACACTATGAGTATCAGTTGGAACGAAACCATGTCAAGCTGGTATCTGCCACGGAGCCTATTTCTGACAGCCCTGCGGGTATCATGGTCAAGAGTATGCTGACTGGCATGGCCGAGTACTACTCGGCAGAGCTTTCTGAAAAGGTCGTGCGCGGCATGACTGAGAATGTTCTGAAAGGTAAGTACAACGGCGGCACGATTCCCATTGGTTTCAAGGTGGACGAGGAGAAGTTCTTTCAAATTGACCCCTTGAAAGCTCCTTTTGTGGTAGAAGCCTTTCAGCGGTACAACGATGGCGCGACCATGAAAGAACTGATGAACTGGCTGAATGACGGTGGCGTGACTACCAACCGCAACCAGAAGTTCACCTACAACAGTGTTCAGAAGCTGCTGACGAACAAACGGTACATCGGAGAAAACCACTTCAAGGACATTGTGATGCCCGACAGTATCCCGGCCATCGTGGACAAGGACTTGTTTGAGGAAGTGCAGCTGAAAATCAAAAAGAACAGCCGTGCTCCTGCCCGCCACAAGGCCGAGGATGATTATCTGCTCACCACCAAGCTGTTCTGCGGAATGTGCGGTGCGATGATGTTCGGCGAGTGTGGAACAGGCAGAAACAAGGTCGTTCATCATTATTATAAATGTGCCACCGCGAAGCGTTTCAAGACCTGCAAGAAAAAGACCGTCCGTAAGGAATGGCTGGAAGATTTGGTCGTGGCTGAAACCATGAAGCTGATTCAGGACGATGCCGTGATTGATGCCATCGTTGCGGAAGTGATGGAGTTGCAGGATCAGGAAAACACCACGCTTCCTCTGCTGGAAAAGCAGATGCGCGAGGTAGAGAACGGCATTGAAAATATGCTGAACGCCATTCAAGCAGGTGTGCTGACCAACTCCACCAAGGCGCGTTTGGAAAAGCTGGAAGCCCAGCAAAAAGAACTTGAAGTTCGGATTGCCGAAGAAAAAATTGCTCGGCCACGGTTGAGCGAAAATCAGGTTCGGTTCTGGCTGACCCGGTTCCGCAAGCTCGACCCGAACGTGAAAAGCCACCGGGAAACGCTTATCAATACATTCGTGAATGCTGTTTATCTCTATGATGAAAAAGTTTTGATTACATTCAACTACAAAGACGGCACAAAAACCATCACTTTCGATGAGATCGCCGCCAAAGATGCCCCAGAGGGCAATGGTTCGGATTTGGGTTGCTTCGCTCCACCAAAAACTCCGGTATCCAATGGATACCGGAGCTTTTCTTTTATAGCAGCTTTTTGTCTTTTACCCGCGATAAAATACCGTGCTCCTGTTTACAAGCAGCCGCCGTGCAGCCGCCGGATCACTTTAAAGGCGATCTCGTGCTCGGTCGCCAGCGGCTTTTTGAGGGCAAAGAACACCACGCCGCTGGTGGGGCAGATGATCTCGGCTTCCACCTCTGCGGTGAACGGGTCAAGGATGACGCCCAGCTTCTGGCCGTATTCCACCTCCTGCCCCGGCTCCACAAAGCGGCGGAAAATGCCGCCCGCCGGGGTGAGCACATTGGCCATCTCGGATTCCTGCACGACAGAGGAAAGATACCCGCTGTGGCAGTTATAGCGCAGCAGACCCACCCGGCTGAGATACCGCAGCACCGCCGCCACGGCCTCCTGTGCGCTGCGCTCGTCGATCTCATCCGTCTCCTTGGTGTAGACGCTGAAGGCGTTCGTTTCCCAGACCTGCCAGTTGTAGTTCAGGGTGGTCGTGTCGATGGGCTCCGGTTTGCGCATGACCACATAGGGCAGACCGAACAGGTTGCCCAGACTTGCCGTCTGGTAGCCGGTATTCATGATGCGCACATGGGGCACAAAATCGCCGGGCAGATAAAAGGATGCAAAATGGATGCCGTATTTATAGCCCTGCACCGCCTCAAACAGTGCCGCCGCAATGCGCTGGGTCGTTTCGCCCTGATCGTAGCCGGGGAACATCCGGTTGATGTCCGTTTTGTCCATAGCCCAGAACCGGCTGCCTACGTTCATGGAAAAATGGTTGACGCAGGGCACCACCAGCAGCTCGTTGCCGGGTGCAATGGCCCCCTGCTCCTCCAGCTTGCGCAGCTTTTTCACCAGCAGTGCGCAGACATACATCTGCTGCACCTCATTGCCGCGCACGGCAGCCACCATGGCACAGGCCTTTTCGCCCTCGCCAAAGCGAAAGCCCTGGATCCTGAATTTCTGGCGGTAGGGCGTTTCCAACTCGTAAAGCGTTTCTTCTCTCATTTCTGGAATCCTCCTGTCAGGATGCGGGCCAGCAGGCTGCCCGGGTAGACCACGGGGTATTCCCGCAGGGTGAACAGCAGACCATCTGCCGGAGCCATCAGGGTCTGCCGCACCTCACCTGTCAGCGGGTCCGCAATGACTGCCAACTCCTGCCCCTTTTTCACGATGCCGTTATGCTCCACGCTGGGGATGAAAATGCCCGCCTTATCCGCATTGATAAAGGCCACCTCGTCCTTACTCACGATGGGCTTGCGGGGCGGCTTGGTCTCCCCTGCCCACATCCCCTGCGTGTGCATCAGGTTCAGAATGCCGTCCACCAGCTGCTCGCCGTAGCTCTTGGTCAGGCGCATTCCCACGCCCATCTCCACCACAAGGCAGTGGGTGCCGATGACGTTCAGGCTGTGCGCCAGCGTGCTTTCCAGCACCGTTGCCGCCGCATGGACCCAGACAAAATCCACGTTGAGCTGCTCTGCCAGCGGCACCAGTGCCGGGGCGGTCTCCTCCGAGATGCGCACCTGCGGCAGCTCCCGCAGATAGATGTTGGAGGCGTGGATGTCGATGGCGATATCCGCCCCGCGCAGATCCTCCACCACCGCATGGGCGTAATATTCCGCCATGGGGCCATCGGTATCGCCGGGGAAAATGCGGTTCATATCCAGATCAAACAGCGGGATGCCCCGTTGAATGGTGTTGATGCCCAGCGGGTTGACCGCCGGGTAGATATCCACCGTGCCCGTCAGCAGCTCCGGGTGCTCCTGAATGCGGCGGTTGAGCAGATAGACCACATATTGCCCTTCCAGCTCATCGCCGTGCACACCGGTGACAACGCAGATGCGTTTTCCGCTGTCGTTGCCGGGCAGCGGGGTGAGCCGGTTCTTTTTCAGCTCCAGCTTTTCGTGTACTGCAAGCGAAAGGCTTGCGACGGTTTCTTCCATGGTTCTTACACACTCCTGTCTGAAAATAAAAAGAGCCTCTGCCGGTTTTGTGCAGAAGCCCGGCGTCATTGCCTTGTCTTGTATCGCTCAGCCCTCGCGGACATCCAGCCGCATCTCGGTGTGCAGGGTCTGCTCTGCCGCCCCGCAGAAAATCCCCCGCTCTGCGCGGCAGTCGGCAGCGTCTCTGCCTACGGCGAACCGCAGATGCTCCTCCCCTGCCTCGCAGGCAAAGGTGGGGTCGTAGCCGTGCCAGCCGTCCGGCAGGACAAGCTCTGCCCACGCATGGGTGGCACCCTCGCCGGGCGCAAGCCCCATGCAGTAGCGCGCCGCAAACCCGGAGCGCCGCGCCAGTGCCAGCAGGATGTGCGCATAGTCCTGACAGACCCCGCTGCCCAGCGCAAACGCCTGCCCGGCGGTCGTCGAGATGCCCGTAAGCCCCGGTACATAGTGCAGCGCACCGGCGGCCGCTTTGTTCAGCAGCGCCGCCTGTTCCTGCGGGGGCTTGCCGTCCAGCGGCAGGCTTTGCCACAGCGTTTCCAGCTCCGGTGTCATGGTCGTAAGCTCCGTAAACTGCTTCAGCACCGGGTTCACCGGCTCTGCCTGTGCGCGGCCGTCCACCCGCACGATGCCGTGGGAAGCGTAGCAAAAGACCGTGTGCGGTTCCCGGCAGCTGCCGCACACCAGCCAGCTGCCAAAGCCGTCCCGGTGCAGACCATACTCTGCCGCCGGTTCAATGCGGACGGTATAGCTTTGCAGCTTTTGAGCGTCATCCTCCACCGGCAGGCAGTGCAGCGCAAAGGTGTGCCCGCTGACCGGAGCCGAGAACTCCACCCCGGTGTGAAAATGAAATTCCAGTTCTGTCATTGCTCGTTCCTCTGTGCTTCCAGTCCTGCGTTTTTTCCGCCGTTACAGGTCGAGAAACAAGCTTTCCACCGCCGCGACCAGCTCCGGTGCCGAAGCATCCGGCTTGGAGGAATCCAGCAGCGCATCCACCAGAAAATCCAGCCGCTCCTTGTTCGGCGTAAGCTGGGTCTTGTACAGGCGGTTGAACAGCCGCTCAAACTCCTTGCGGGTGCGCTCCGGCTCGTCGCCCAGCCGCAGGTACAGGTCTACCCGCTCCACACTGGTGCCCAGCTTGATCATGCTGCGGGTCTCTTCATCAAAGATGGTCTCCTCGCACGCACCGCGGAAGGCCCGGATATCGTCCAGCACCCACTGGAGCGCGATGGCAGGCGTATCGCACTGCGCCGCCTTTTCCATGGCGTTCATCGCAAGCTGAATGTACGAAAGGGTGTCCGTAGTCAGGGTATCCCGCAGCACCACGGCGTTGTCGTAGGCGTAGACCAGACTGGACGCCAGCGAGTTCGGGTTGTTTCTGTCAAAGAAATACCGCTTGCAGAAATCCACCGTATTGGCATAGCCGCCGGGGATGCCCAAGCGGAAGCAGTAGTCCGCATAGTCGCCTTCCCTGCCGTCCACCCCGGCATCGTAAATGGGTTTTGCCTTTTTTAAGCCTGTATATACACGCTCTGTGTAGCGTCCCAGCCAGTACAGGCGGCTGGCTTTGTTCAGCGAGATAATACCCATGTGTCCTTAAAACCTCCTCCTTGCGAGCTGTTGACCACGAAGCTGTCCGGGTTGCGGGAAAAACGGGTCAGCCCGCTTGCCCAGACCCTTGTATCATCGCCGCTGCTCAGCACAAACGCCCGCAGGTCTGCCTTGCGGGGCACCTTTTCGCCGCCGTCCATAATGGGCAGGTCGAGGAAATCAATGACCTCCTGCGCAATGAACCGGCGCGGCTCGTTGCGGATGGTCGTGCGGAGCTCCTCCAACTGCTGCTTGGTCAAATCGCGCCCGAATACCACGCCGTAGCCGCCCGCCTCGGCAACGTCCTTGACCACCAGCGTTTCCAGATGCTCCAGCACATACTGTCGATCTTCTTCATAAAACGGCAGGTAGGTGGGTGCGTTGTGCAGAATGGGCTCCTCGCCCAGATAGTACTTGATCATCTTGGGCACGAAGTAATAAATGCCCTTGTCGTCTGCCACACCGTTGCCGGGCGCGTTCAGCAGCGCCACATTGCCGGCGCGGTAGGCATCCATAACGCCGGGAATGCCGATCAGGCTCTCCGGCTTAAAGGTCAGCGGGTCAAGATATTCATCGCTGATCCGGCGATAAATAGCACCCACCCGCTCGCCGCCGTGGACGGTTTTGAGATAGACCTTGTTGTTTTCCACATACAGATCGCCGCATTCTGCCAGCACGGCACCGGTCTTTTCCGCCAGATAGCTGTGCTCGAAATAGGCGGCGTTGTACCGTCCCGGGGTAAACACCACGTTGATGCCGCCGGTGTTGACCGCATCCATGGTCTGCCGCAGCAGCTGCGCATAGTTGCGGTTATCCACGATGGCGTTGCCGCTGAAGGTCTCCGGGCTGCACCGGCGGCACAGCTCCCGCGCAATGAGCGGATAGGACGCGCCGCTGGGGATGCGGAGGTTATCCTCCAGAATGAACCAGCTGCCGTCCTTTGCCTGCACAAGGTCGATGCCGGAGATGTGGCTGTAAACGCCCTTGGGCGGTACAAAGCCCTCGCACTGCGGCAGATAGCCGCTGCCCGCAAACACAAAATCCTCCGGCACGATGCCGTCCCGGATGATCTTTTTGTCGCCGTAGACGTCCTTTAAAAACAGATTCAGTGCGTTGACCCGCTGCTCAAGCCCCTTGTCCAAAGTCTCAAATTCCTGCGCCGTGATGACCCGGGGCAGCGGGTCGAACGGAAAAAGCCGCTCCTGAAATGTGCCGTTTTTGTACAGGCCGAATTTGACCCCGTACCGTGCCAGCTGGTCGTTGATGGTCTGTTGATGCTGCACTAATTGATCCATAGATCTCCCCTCTTTTTTCTGGATTTTCTGCTTTCCGGTATCGCCGGTCTTTCCCCTACCGGTCTCTCCTTCCCGGAAACGCAAAAAGCACAAGGCGGCGTGACCCCTTTTATGGGCCACGCCGCCTTGTGCTGGTTTTATTATAAAAATATAAAATCCACTTGTCAACGCTTTCCGGCAGAAAAACGGGATTTCCCGCAAAGTTCGGGCAGAGCGGTCAAGCCAGCCCCCTTTGCGCCCCGCACTTTTTGTGGAAATTGGCTCTTGTGCAGGGGGACAAAAAACGGTAAAATGATGCTGACAAAGGCAGTGTGGCCCCAAACGGGCTGCACCGCCTTTTTTGTTTTTATGAATGATAGGAGTATTTACAAGATGCAGGAAAAAACAAAAACCACCGCACAGGTGCTGGTGGACTGTCTGGAAGCAGAAGGCGTGGATGTGATGTTCGGCATTCCCGGCGAGGAAACGCTGGACCTGATGTTTGCCATCCGGGACAGTCATATACGCTTTATCCCGGTGCGCCACGAGCAGGGCGCCGCCTTTATGGCCGATGTCTATGGCCGCCTGACCGGTCGGGCAGGCGTGTGCCTTTCTACCCTTGGCCCCGGTGCTACCAACCTTGTGACCGGCGTAGCCGATGCCTATCTGGACGGTGCACCGCTGGTTGCCATCACCGGGCAGGTAGGTACCGACCGGATGCAGCTGACCAGCCACCAGTACCTTGACCTGACCGCCATGTTCGAGCCCATTACCAAGCGCTCCAAGCAGATCATCCGGCCGGACACCGTGGGCGAGATCGTGCGGCTGGCCTTCAAGCACGCCGAAAAGGGCAAGCCCGGTGCCACCCACATCGACCTGCCCCAGAATATTGCCAAAATGCCCGCCGATGCTGTGCCGCTCAAGCGCCAGCAGCTGCACGAGCTCTACGCCGATCCCACCCACATTGCTGCCGCCGGGCAGCTCATCAGCGAGGCAAAGAGCCCGGTCATCCTGGCCGGTGCCGGGGCGGTGCGCGGCCATGCCGCCGCTGCCGTTACCGAGCTGGCCGACCGGCTGCACATCCCGGTGGTGAACACCATGATGGCCAAGGGCATCATCCCCATGGACGACAAATACAGCCTGTGGACCATCGGCATCCCCCAGAAGGACTATGTGAATCAGCTGTTCGACCGGGCCGACCTCATCATCGCCATCGGCTACGACATCGTAGAGTGTGCCCCCGCCAAGTGGGGCGCACGGCCGGATATGACCATCCTGCACATCGACACCGCCCCCGCAGACGTGAACAAGCGGTATCAGCCCGCCGTAGAGGTGGTGGGCGACATCTCCGAGAGCCTTTACGAGATCCTGCGCTGCGCCCGCCGGGACAGCGAGCCGGAATTTGCGCTCAAGCTGCGTGAGACCATGGTAGCTGAGCACGCAGCCATGGCCGCAGATGACAGCTGCCCCATGAAGCCCGCCCGCATCCTTGCGGATGTGCGCAAGGTGATGGGACGGGAGGATATCCTTGTCAGCGATGTGGGCGCGCACAAAATGTGGATCGCACGCCACTACGACTGCTACGCCCCCAACACCTGCCTGATCTCCAACGGCTTTGCCAGCATGGGCTTTTCCATTCCCGGCGCCTTTGCGGCCAAGCTGCTGAACCCGGACAAAAAGGTGCTGGCGGTGTGCGGCGACGGCGGCTTTATGATGAACAGTCAGGAGCTGGAGACTGCCGTGCGCGAGAAGGTGCCCTTTGTCACCCTGATCTGGGAGGATTCCAGCTACGGGCTGATCAAGTGGAAGGAGCAGGAGCAGTTTGACGGCGAGCACTGCTATGTGGACTTCACGAACCCGGACTTCAAGCTGCTGGCCGAGGCCATGCACTGCAAGGGCTACCGGGTGGAAAAGGCCACCGACCTGATCCCCACGCTGGAGGAGGCCTTCCGGCAGACAGTGCCCAGCGTCATCGTGGTGCCGGTGGATTACAGCGAAAACATGAAGCTTTCCGCCCACCTGAAGGAGGTATATCAGCAGAGCGAGGAATAAACTCGTATCCTCTCAACTTTTCATCACAGGTTCCTGAAACATAAAAAGTCCCATGCCGACACCTTGACGGTGCAGACATGGGACTTTTTGTTTTACCCTTATGCCCAGTTCCTTCGGCCGTAGCGGGTGGTCAGCTGGCAGATCTCCTTTTGGAGCTTCTTTGTCAGCTGGGTCTTTTTCAGCCGCCAGCGCCAGTTTTGGCCTACGGTGGAGGGCTTATTGATGCGGGCAGCGTTATCCAGCCCCAGCCAGTCCTGCATGGGGATGATGCACCTTGCCGCTGCGCTGCGCAGGATCAGCGCGATCATGCTTTTATAAAGCTGCTCGTCCGGAGTGGCGTAGTCGTACAGGTAATCCCGCACCATGGCGCGCTCGGCGGCAGAGATGGTCTGGTACCAGGATACCAGCGTCTCGTTGTCGTGGGTGCCGGTGTACGCCACGCTGTTCACCGGGTAGTTGTGGGGCAGATAGTCGCTGGCGCTGCCGGTATCGCGGGAGTCAAAGGCGAATTCCAGCACCTTCATGCCGGGGAAACCGCTGTCTTTCACCAGCTGCCGCACGGTGTCGCTCATGTAGCCCAGATCCTCCGCAATGATCTCCCGCTTGTCCAGCGCCTGCTCCACCGCGCGGAACAGCTCGATGCCGGGGCCCTTTTCCCAGTGGCCGTCCACGGCGGTCTCGCTGCCGTAGGGGATGGAGAAATACTCATCGAAGCCGCGGAAGTGGTCGATGCGCACCACATCGTACAGCTCGAAGCAGTACCACAGCCGGGTGATCCACCACTGATAGCCGGTCGCGCGGTGGGCTTCCCAGCGGTAGAGCGGGTTGCCCCACAGCTGACCGGTGGGGGAAAAGCCGTCCGGCGGAACGCCCGCCACTGCCGTGGGAATGTTGTCCTTATCCAGCTGGAACAGCCCCGGGTTTGCCCATGCGTCCGCCGAATCCAGCGCCACATAGATGGGGATATCGCCGATGATCTGAATGCCCTTGCTGTTGGCGTAGGCCTTCAGCTTGCGCCACTGCTCCTCAAACTTGAACTGAAGATACTTGTAATACTCCACCTCAAAGTACAGCTCCCGGCGGTAGTAGTCCATGGCGGGCTGCCAGCGCAGACGGATATCCTCTGCCCACTCGATCCACGGCTTGCCCTCAAAGCGGTCCTTTACCGCCATGAACAGGGCAAAATCGTCCAGCCACCACTTGTTTTTCTCGCAGAATGCCGTAAACGCCTCGTTGTGGCCGATGTCGCTGCGGGAGTACGCCAGCCGCAGCAGACGGCCGCGCTCGGTATACAGGCGGCTGTAATCAATGTCGTCTGCCTTGCGGCCGAAGTTTGCCTTTTTGCACTCGGCGGCGGTCAGCACCCCTTCCTCCACCAGTGCGTCCAGACTGATGAAATAGGGGTTGCCCGCAAAGGCGGAAAAGCTCTGGTAGGGGCTGTCGCCATAGCTGGTCACGCCCAGAGGCAAGATCTGCCAATAGGTCTGCCCGGCTTCCTTGAGCCAGTCCACAAAGTCGTATGCTTCCTGCGAAAAGCAGCCGATGCCGTAAGGGGACGGCAGACTGCTGATGGGCAGCAAAATGCCTGCACTTCTCTGCATCTTCTTTTACCTTCCTTTATAACTCGATCATAACACCGGCATGGTCAGACACCTGCGGCTCCTGCAAACCGCCAAACACCACCCGGCTGCTCTTGACAGCCACGGCCTTGGAGCACCAGATCTGGTCGATGCGCTTTTTTGCCGCCGCATCCGGGGCATCCCGCCAGCCGTCAATGGCTTCCACCACCGTGTAACCCTCGTCCCGCTGCTGTGCCAGCTGATAGGTATCCTGCCAGCCGCTGCGCCGGACAAGGTCGTAGCCCTCGCCCCGCACATCGGCTTCACTGTTGAAGTCGCCCAGCAGAAAGGCGGTCTTTTTGGTGCCCGCCGCCTGCGAAAGCTTTTCCCACTGGGGGGCGAAGGGCTCTACCTCGTCCTTCCACCAGCCCAGATGCACCGTATAATACCAGACATCTCCTGCACAGATGCCCAGTGTGCGGCGGGTCTTCCAGTTGCTGTAATCATTGATCTGGCTCAGCAGCAGGTTCTCGGCGTCGGTGATGGGTGCACGGCTGAACACCGCCGCGCCCTCATCGTAAATGTCGTAGCCCACCTTTGCCGGGAGCCAACTCCAATAGTAGTGCACGCCCCGCGCCTCCAGCATTTTTGCCACGGCTGCGGCGTGGTTGTCCGCTTTCAGCAGCACGGTATTGCCGGGGCAGGGGTAGTACCCCGCCGGAGCCTCTGCCAGCAGCGGCGCAGCGGCGGTCTGGTTCACCTCCTGCAGGGCGAACACCTCCGGCTGCTCCTTTGCGATGAAGTCTACAAAAATCTCCCGCTTTGCCTCATGCTCCGGGATGATAAGGCTGTGGGTATTCAATGTGAGCAATTTCATAGTTTTTTACAGAATATCGTTGATGTCAGATTTCAAAACGTCTGCCTTGGGGCCGTACACGGCCTGAATGCCGTCACCCTTCACCAGCAGGCTCAGAGCACCCTCAGCCTTCCATGCGGCAAGGTCGGCCACCTTGGCGGGGTCTTTCACGGTAACGCGCAGACGGGTCATGCAGGCGTCCACCAGCACGATGTTCTCCCGGCCGCCCAGCAGGGCGATGATGCGCTCGGCCTGACCGTTGTCAGCCTTTTTGTCCGCCTTCTTCTCGGTCTTTGCGGCGGCGGCAGAATCGTCTGCGTTGTCATCGGTGTAGTTGCCCAGACGGCCCGGCGTTGCCAGCTGAAGCTTGCCGATCATGAAGTAGGCCACGAAGTAGCCGATGACGAAGAATGCCACCACGCAGAGCACAAAGTTGATGATATCGCCGCCCAGACCCGCCTGCAGGGACATGGGGATGCGGGTGATGAACTCCAGATTGCCGAAGGAGTGCAGGCGCAGATGGATGATGCCCGCCATGGCGAAGGCGCAGCCCTGCAGCAGTGCGTACACAATGTACAGCGGCATGGCGCAGAACATGAACATGAATTCCAGCGGCTCGGTAACGCCGGTCAGGAACACAGCCAGTGCGGTGGAGATGAACATGGACTTATAATTTGCACGCTTATCGGCATCCACACGGCGGTACATGGCCAGCGCAATGCCCAGCAGCAGACCGGTAGCACCGATCATCTGACCCACCTTGAAGCGGGCAGGGGTGATGGTAGCCAGCAGGTTGTTGTAGGCGGCCATATCGCCGGCCTTTTTGAAGTTGATGAGGTCGTTTGCCCATGCCAGCCACAGCGGGTCCTGACCAAACACCTGACTGCCCGCGTTGACGCCGGTGGCGATGGTGTAGGTGCCGCCGAAGGAGGTGTAGTTCATGGGGATGGTCAGCATGTGGTGCAGACCGAAGGGCAGCAGCAGACGCTCCAGCGTACCATAGATGAACGGAGCCAGAACGGGAGAGGTCTCGGAGGAGTTTGCGATCCAGATGCCGAAGTTATTGATGCCGGTCTGCACCACAGGCCAGAACAGCGACAGCACGATAGAAATGACCACCGAGTAGGCAATGACCACCATGGGCACGAAGCGCTTACCGTTGAAGAAAGCCAGTGCATCCGGCAGCTTGCGGAAGTTGTAGTACTTATTATAAGCTACGCCGCCCACAAAACCGGCGATGATGCCCACGAACACACCCATGTTCAGCGCCGGTGCACCCAGCACGGAGGTGAAGTAGCCGTTGACGGCGATCTCCTGTCCGAACAGGGTGTGGGTCACGGCGTTGGGGTCTGCCAGCATGGCGCTGGTGACGCCGAAGATGTTGCCGGTGATGACGTTGATGAGAGCGAACGCCAGCACAGCGGCAAAGGCACCGCCCGCACGCTCCTTTGCCCAGCTGCCGCCGATGGCGACGGCGAACAGGATGTGCAGGTTATTGATGACCGCCCAGCCGATGTTCTCCATCGTGGTGCCGATGGTCATGACCGCTGCGATGTCGCCGCCGCCCATCTGCACCAGCTTGCCCAGACTGATCATCAGACCGGCAGCCGGCATGACGGCGATGACCGTCATCAGCACCTTGCCCAGCTTCTGTAAGAAGTCGAAGTTGATGAGCCCCTTTTTGCCCGGAGCCGCTTTTGTTGTTGCCATGATGTTCCTCCTTATTCCTTTTTGCATCGTTTTGTGCAAGCTTTGCATTATGTTTGCACTACTTTACGCAACAAGAATAATCCAACTCCGCAATTTTTACAAGAGTTTTTTGAAGCGAAAATAGTTTTTCTACGTTTCGCACAAGCGAACGTGCGCTTATTTGTGGAAATTGTCGAAGGTACGCAGGCATAGCGTTGCACAGTTTACGCAATTCCGTGCGCAAACATTGACATTGCGTGCAAACGGCTTTACAATAGAAGCACTATATCAGGGAGGAACAGACTATGGCAGTTACCATTAAGGATGTCGCAGCGGCGGCGGGGGTCTCGCCCTCCACGGTGTCCCGCACCTGCAAGGACAGCCCTTCCATCAGCCGGGAGACCAAGGAGCGGGTGCGCCGCATCATGGCGCAGCTGGGCTACGAGCCGAGCTTTGAGGCCGAGCCGGTGGAGGCTTTTTCCAAGACCATCGGCATCATTCTGCCCTCCTCCCAGCGGGACGTCTACGAAAACGCCTTTCACCTTGAGATCATCCGCGGCATCGGGCAGTTCTGCAACCAGCGGCGGTATGTAAACACGGTCATCACCGGGCAGGACGATGCCGAGGTGCTGGACGCCATCCAGAGCATGGTGGCCAACGCACAGGCAGATGGGTTTATCCTGCTCTATTCTAAAAAGGACTGCCCGGTGGCGGCGTATCTGCGCAGCGAGGGACTGCTCCATGTCATTGTGGGCAAGGCGGCGCAGTCCGCCAACCAGACCATCTACATCGACAACGACAACGCCCTTGCCGGGGAGGAAGCTACCGATTACCTTTATGAGATGGGCCACCGCCGCATTGCGTATTTCGGAGTCAGCAACGCCATGCTGTTCTCTGCAGAGCGCAAGCGTGGCTACCAGATGTCCCTGCTCAAGCACGGCATCCCCCCCCGGGAAGAGGACTGCGTGGAGGTCAACACCCTGAACGACGCCTATGAGGGAGCGCTGAAAGCCCTGCTCACCGCCCCGGACCACCCCACCGCCATGCTGGTCAGCGATGATATCCTTGCCGTGGTGCTGGAGCAGTTCTGCGGCAAGCTGGGACTGCGCGTCCCGAAGGATCTGTCCATCGTGTCCTTCAATAACTCCTTGTTCTCCCGCATCACCAGCCCCCAACTGACCACTGTGGACGTGAACCCCTACCAGTTGGGCATGGAGGCCGCCAGCCAGACCATCAACCACATCGAAAACCCGAACCTTCTGGCAACAAAGATCATCGTGCCGCATAAGCTCATCCCGCGGGAGAGCTGCTGCCCGCCGCCGGAGGTCTGATAAAAGTAACAGGGCTGCTTTCTCTTTTTCAGAGAAGAAGAGAAAGCAGCCCTGTTATGCAAAAAGCCCGTCTGCCCCTGCGATCGACCAGATAAAACCGCCCGCATTGTGGTCAAAATTGTGGTCAAAACCAAATGAGGCCAGCCTATAAACGAAAAAAGCCAACGATTTCTAACGTGAAATCGTTGGCTTTTTTGGTCCGAGTGGCGAGAATCGAACTCACGGCCTCTTGAACCCCATTGTGCTTCTCTCGAAAACACAATGTACAATCCGATACTGCCTAGACTCAGTATCGTTAAATTTCAAATGTATTATATCATTCTGTTTCATTGGATGTCAAGACGTTTCATTCCTTTTGTGGTCAAATTGTGGTCAAACGACCCCGACAAATGACCTTTCTCCCCCAGCTAAGTTACATCGCGCAATTTCGATTTTCACCAATCGAAGTTGCGCTTTTTGTTTGCACGAATTATCTATAAGGAGGATTTGTCAACCATGTCAATGAACCATCGTTGTTTTTTCATCCTTGACAGAATTGTATGACCCTTGACTACTTTTACGGACAGGCCGGAGAACTCTTTTCGTTCTTCCGCATTCCAAAGGCTCTTTTTCAGGAGCAGCGGTTTCAAGATCTGTCAACCGATGCCAAAACTCTGTACGGCATCCTGCTTGACCGCATGAGCCTTTCTGTTAAAAATGAATGGTTTGACAAAAAAGGCCGAGTGTTCATCATCTTCACGATTGAGGATGTCAAGAGGACTTTGCGTTGCGCAGACAACAAAGCGACCAGACTGCTCCGGGAACTTGAAGAATTTGGTTTGATTGAACGAAAACGTCGAGGGCAAGGAAAGCCATGTTTGGTGTATGTGAAAAACTTTTCGGCAGAATCTTCAAAGGAGAGTGTCAAGAATCGTGATAATGACGATTCTTGTGGCTCTAAAATCGCTTGTCAAGACCCGGTAAAATCACGAGGTATTAAGAAGAAAGAAAATAAAACAGAGATGAATAATACGAATCCTATCCTTTCCGACGAATCGGAGAAGATGAAGAATCGTGAACTGCTCGAAGAATATTTTTCACATTCTTTAGAGATAGGCCTTCTGCTCCGGCTTTACCCGGATGATGAAGATACCCTTTATCAAATCGTGAATTTGCTGGTAGACACCTGCGCCACCAACCGTAAGCTACTGCATATTGCCGGGGACGACAAGCCCGCCGAGGTGGTACGCAGCCGTTTTATGAAGCTCAACGCTGACCATATCCGTTTTGTGCTCAAGTGCCTTGCAGAGAACAGCAGCCCGATCCGTAACATGAAACAATATCTGCTCGCTTCTCTGTACAACGCACCCACCACCATGCAGCTTTCCTATCAAAACCAAACCAACCACGACTTAGCGATGAGGAGGCGATGAAAATTTCAAAGAAAGCAACCACGATTGCCATCGTCAACCAGAAAGGCGGCACCGGCAAGACCACCACCTGTGAAAATCTGGGCATCGGGCTGGCAATGGAGGGCAAGAAAGTTCTGTTGGTGGACGCTGACCCGCAGGGGTCACTTACCATTAGCATGGGCTGGCAGCAGCCCGATGAACTGCCCACAACTCTTTCCACCCTGATGGCAAAAGCCATGAACGACCAGCCCATCCAACCCGTCGAGGGTGTTCTTCATCATGCAGAGGGCGTTGACCTGATTCCGGCAAACATCGAACTGGCAGGGCTGGAAGTTTCCCTTGTCAACTGCATGAACCGGGAAAAGATGCTGAAACAGGTGCTGGAAGGGGCAAAGCATGAATACGATTTCATTCTGCTGGACTGCACTCCTTCCCTTGGGATGCTGACCGTCAATGCCTTGGCAGCGGCGGACACCACCCTGATTCCGGTGCAGGCGCAGTACCTGTCCGCAAAAGGTCTGGAACAGCTTTTGCAGACCGTGCAGAAAGTCCGGCGGCAGATCAATCCGAAGCTAAAAATCGAGGGCATCCTGCTGACTATGACAGACAGCCGCACCAACTATGGACAGCAGATCGACAATTTGATTCGGGGTGCCTACGGCAGCAAGATCAAGGTGTTCGAGCAGACTATTCCACGGTCCGTCCGCGCTGCGGAGATCAGTGCCGTGGGCAAGAGCATTTTCCAGCACGACCCCAAGGGCAAGGTGGCAGAAGCCTATAAATCTCTGACGAAGGAGGTGATGGCGAATGCCGAAAGGCAGCTTAAACGTGTCGCTGAAAGGGGCAGATGACATTTTCTCCACCGAGGAATCCCGGCAGGAACAGCAGCGGGAGCAGGTGCAGCAAATCCCCATCGGAGAGCTGTTCCCTTTCAAGAATCATCCATTTAAGGTTTTGGATGATGAATCCATGCAGCGCACGGTGGAAAGCGTGGAACAGTACGGCGTGCTTTCTCCGCTGATTGCCCGCCCTCGCCCGGAGGGTGGCTATGAGATCATCTCCGGGCACCGCCGTCAGCACGCTGCACAGCTTGCTGGGCTGGATGCGCTGCCGGTCATTGTCCGCAACATGGACGATGATGCCGCAGTTCTGCTTATGGTGGACAGCAATCTCCAACGTGAGAACATCTTGCCCAGCGAGAGGGCGTTTGCCTACAAAATGAAGCTAGAAGCCCTAAAAAATCAAGGTGCTAGGTCAGATTTAACTTCCCGACAAGTTGTCGGGAAGTTGGAAGCGGCTGATTTGGTTGGAAAAGGAAACGAAGAAAGCGGCAGACAAGTCCAGCGTTTTATCCGTCTGACCAACCTTATTCCTGAACTGCTGGACATGGTAGACGAAAAGAAGATCTCCTTCAATCCCGCTGTGGAGCTGTCCTATCTGGACGAAAGCCAACAGCGGGATTTTTTAGAAGCGATGAACGACACCCAGAATGCACCGTCCCTTTCCCAAGCGCAGCGGCTTAAAAAGCTGGCGCAGGAAGGGCACTTCTCGTATGACGTTGCCTTTGCGGTCATGGGAGAAGAGAAAAAGGACGAGCTGGACAAGGTGGTCATCAAAAACGACACCCTGCGGAAATACTTTCCTCGCAGCTACACCCCGAAACAGATGGAGGACACCATCATCAAGCTGCTGGAACAGTGGCAGCGCAAACAGCAGCGGCAGAACGAACGCTGACTTATACCGTAACGAAAGACCCGATGGGGTCTTTTTCTTTTGCAAACAAAAGGAGAACAGCCTATGAATGATTATTCCAACCGCACCATCCGCTCCGAGGAGATCACCATTGACGTGCGTATCTGCGCTGCGCTGGCGGCAAACCGGGGCGGTGTGGTCTACCTCGCAGCCATTGCCCCGGATATGGAACTGACCGTCATCACGCTGGACGAGGCTCCCGACATCCTGCCCTGCTTTGAGGAGGACGATGCCTACCTGAACCTTCCCAACACCTCGCTGCTGCTCTGCTACAACCCGGCGCAGGTGCTGAAGATGGGCGGCAAGCACTACCTGACCGGCCCGGTGATTCTGGTCCGCACCAACATGGACGGCGAGGTCATCTCGCTGACCATTGATGAGGTCTACCTGTTCCAGAAGTATCTGGAAAGCCACAGCATCACCCTGATGGCAGACGATCAGAAGCTGCCCTGCATCTGCATCGACTGAGGTGTGCCATGCTGAACTTTTTTATCGGTTTCGCCTTTTTTGAAGCAGGTGCCATTTTCGGCTTCTTTGTGGCGGCTCTAATGCAGGCGGCACAGAGCGGTGAGGTCGGACTGGATGGAAAGGAGGATTCGCATGGAAGAGAACACCCTGTCGGTGCTGAAAATTTCGCCGGGACAGCATCCGCAGCAGGTCGAGATTGACAACGACCTGAAAGCCTTGCAGCAGGCGGTGGGCGGTTCCATCGGCGCAAGTTATCCCTTTGCCGACCCGGTTGCCATCGTCTATAACGATGACGGCAAGCTCATGGGACTGCCCCTGAACCGTGCCCTTCGGGATGAGAACGGAGAAATGTATGATGCCGTTGCCGGGACTTTTCTCGTGGTGGGGCTGGGTGAGGAGGATTTTGCATCCCTGACCCCGGAACTGGCGCAGAAGTATGAGCAGCTTTTTCATCAGCCGGAAGCCTTTCTGAAGCTGGGCAACCGTCTGCTGGTGCTGCCGGTGCCCGATGAACCTCCCACAGAAAAGCCCCGCACCAAGCCCACGGCAGAGCATGACCGCTAAAATCACCCTGCTGCACGGGAGGTGATGGCAGTGCAGGAAGAAATCGAACAAAAGACATTCAACATTATGATCTCCACCACAAAGCTGTCTGCCCGGACTGTCCTGCGGGCGGTCAAGGCGGCGTTTCGGATGTACCAGTCCAAAACATCTCAAGGCAAGCAGAGCGTCCGCACTCTTCTGCGGCAAAACCGGGGCGTGTCCAGCGTGGAGATCAGCAAGACCGGCATCCGTGGGCTGGAACGCTATGCCAAAAAGTACGGCATCGACTACGCCATCCGCAAGGACACCTCCGAAGTGCCGCCCCGGTATCTGGTCTTTTTCAAAGCCCCGGATGCAGAAGCCTTCAACTCGGCGTTCAAAGAGTATTCGGCATCTCTGCTGAACAAAGACAAACGCCCCTCGGTGCTGGCAAAACTGCATGAACTGGTGCAGGCGGCGGCAGAACTCCCCGGCAAAGTCCGGCATAAGGAACAGGAGCGTGGACTGTGACCACGAAAAAGCTGACAAAGCTGCTGGCGCTGTATCTGCCCTATCTTTTGCTGGGGCTGGTGGCAACCAACTTTGGCGAAGCGTGGCGGCTTGCCGAGGGCAAAGAGCTGGGGGATAAGATCATGTCCATGATGGGCACCTTCCCGATGGCATTTGCAAGCCCTCTGCCCAGCCTGCATCCGCTTGATTTACTGGTGGGTCTGTGCTGCGGTGCAGGGTTACGACTGGCGGTCTATCTGCGTGGCAAAAATGCAAAGAAGTACCGTCATGGCATGGAGTACGGCTCTGCCCGGTGGGGCAATGCGAAAGACATTGAACCATTCACGGCTCCCAAGTTTTCCGACAACATCATTTTAACCAAGACAGAGCGGTTAATGATGAGCAATCGTCCACCTGACCCCAAGAACGCCCGGAACAAAAACGTGCTGGTGGTCGGCGGCTCCGGCTCTGGCAAAACGAGATTTTGGCTGAAACCGAACCTCCTGCAATGCCATAGTTCCTATGTCGTCACCGATCCGAAAGGTACAATCGTGCTTGAATGTGGGCAGGCCATGCTGAAAAATGGTTATAAGGTAAAAGTTCTGAACACCATCAACTTCAAAAAGTCGATGCACTATAACCCCTTCGCCTATGTCCACAGCGAAAAGGACATTCTGAAACTGGTTACGACCCTGATGACCAACACCAAGGGTGAAGGGTCCGGCGGGGACCCATTCTGGGAAAAATCGGAGCGTCTTTTGCTCACCGCCCTGATCGCCTATCTGCATTATGAAGCCCCGGTGGAGGAACAAAACTTCGCTACTTTGCTGGAAATGCTGAACACCATGCAGGTACTGGAGGACGACGAGGAATACCAGAATCCGGTGGACTTGCTGTTTGAAGAACTGGCAAAAAAGAAGCCTAACAGCTTTGCCGGACGGCAGTACAAACTTTACAAGCTGGCTGCCGGCAAGACCGCAAAATCTATCCTCATTTCCTGTGGTGCCAGATTAGCCCCCTTCGACATCCAAGAGCTGCGTGACCTCACCATGTACGATGAACTGCAACTGGACACGCTGGGAGATAAGAAAACAGCCCTGTTCCTCATCATGTCGGACACGGATTCCACCTTCAACTTCCTGATTTCAATGGTCTACACCCAGCTTTTCAATCTGCTGTGCGACAAGGCAGATGATGTGTACGGCGGAAAGCTGCCCATCCATGTGCGCTGCCTGATCGACGAGTGCGCCAACATCGGGCAGATCCCCAATCTGGAAAAGTTGGTGGCCACCATTCGCAGCCGTGAGATCTCTGCCTGCCTTGTTTTGCAGGCAAGAAGCCAGTTGAAAGCCATCTACAAGGATAACGCAGATACCATTGTGGGCAACATGGACAGCCAGATTTTCCTCGGCGGCAGTGAGCCGACCACCCTGAAAGACCTGTCGGAAATGCTGGGAAAAGAGACCATCGACGCATTCAACACCTCAGACACCCGTGGCAACAGCCCCAGTTACGGCACTACGTTCCAAAAACTTGGTCACGAATTATTGAGCCGGGACGAGCTTGCGGTGCTGGACGGCGGCAAGTGTATTTTGCAGTTGCGTGGCGTCAGACCGTTTTTGAGCGACAAGTATGACCTGACCCAGCACCCGAACTACAAGCTGACCTCGGACTATGACCCCAAAAACACCTTTGATATTGAAAAATATCTGAACCGAAAAGAAAAAATCAATCCCAATGATGAATTTGTTGTGATTGACGCTGATTCGCTCCCGTCTGCCTGACCCGGTAGGCGGTTTTATTTTATCCTGACCAGAGAGGTACACCAGCAAGCCCACTCTCGCCGCAGTTCGCGGCTTCAATATGCAGCTTCAGGTGTGTACGGACGGTCTACAACTTTCATTTATAAAGGAGAAACGACTATGGAATTCTTTAACTCTGCGATCGAAGTTCTTCAGACTCTGGTTGTCGCTCTGGGTGCCGGTCTCGGCGTTTGGGGTGCCATCAACCTGCTGGAAGGTTATGGTAACGACAACCCCGGCTCCAAGTCTCAGGGCATGAAGCAGCTCATGGCTGGCGGCGGTGTCGCTCTGGTGGGCATCACCCTCATTCCTCTGCTGTCTGGTCTGTTCGGCTAAGAGCCGCAGGCGGGTTTTCCCGCCTGTACATACGCAATCGCTCTATCTTTGCTGTGGATAACAGCCCTTTATCATAAGGAGCGCATTGCGGTACGAATCTCCACCCATCAACGAAAGGCGG
>CAKTCY010000019.1 GCA_934540955.1 uncultured Faecalibacterium sp. | reverse complement strand
GAGGACAGCCGGGACAGCGTGGCAGAAGCGCTGATCCGCTGGGTGCCGCCCATTACGGCCATCCTGTGTGCAGCCATTGCGCTGTGCGGCTTTGTGTACTACCAGTTCGTGCTGTAAAATAAGAGCATCCCGGCGGAGGGGGCAGCGTGCCTTCTCCGCCTTTTGCGTGCATTGCACAGAAAGGAAATACCATGCCGGAACAAGCCTTACAGGTGGCCTTTGAGATCAAGACCGCCTGCGATGAGATCAGCCGACGCCTGCTGCGCTGGCACTGGGAGCGTAAGCCCGGGGCGCATAGTCTGGATGCGCTGCTGGAGCATATTGCCGCCCGCAAGCAGGAAAGTCCGGATTACTACGACCGTATGCCGGATCTTACCGGCAAGACCAGCTGGCAACAGCTGGACACCACCCTGTGTATGCGGGTGCTGCTGGACCCGGAGACCGATGCCGCCCGCCCGCTGGACCTGCTGGGCAACACGGCGCACCCCTCTGCCGCCCGCCATGCCTGCAACGCCATCCGCACCGCCCGCAACGAGGCTGCCCACGCAGCAGTTGCAGCGGACGGCGCACAGGCGGCACTGCTGTTCAACGAAGCCATCGAGGCGCTGGAGGAGGGCTACGCCGGTACTGCCTTTAAGGAAAACGAGCTGGCGCAGTATTACCGCGAGGCAGAGGACTACCTGAGCCGCTGCAGCGAGGGCAAGCCCCTCAAAGCCCGCCAGAGCAGCCCGCAGAACGCACAGCAGGGGAAGGCTGCCGCCCGCACAAAGCCCCGCAATCCCCAGACTGCCCGCAGCACCAAAAGTACTGCCGGGCGGCAGAACACCTCTGCCCGCAGCCGCAGCACCGGTACAAAGCAGAGCCGCGGCACGGCCTCCCGCAGCAAAAAGCAGCAGACCGGCGGCGAGAGCAGGGTAGTGCTGGGCATTATTCTGGCAGCGCTGGTGCTGGGGCTTATCGCACGCGCCGTCAGCATGGGACTTGTGTGATCGCAACGCTTTTCGCAATTCTGGTGGTAAATCGGAAAGCAAAATCGTTTGGATTGTGTAAAATCACCAAAAAAGCAGCGGACAGCCCCGCAGAAAAACGGTCATTGCACCTCTTGCGGGAAATGTGAAACGGATTTATAATAAGCATGAAAACGTTTACACATTGCCACCGGAGAGGGAACGGAGAAAATACCCCATGACCATCAGTGATATTGCAAAGCTGGCAGGCGTTTCCAGTGCTGCGGTCAGCCGCTATTTGAACGGCGGTCCCCTCAGCGAGCAGAAGCGTGCCGTGATACAAGCTGTAGTGGAAAAGACCGGTTACAGCCCGGATACCGCCGCCCAGACCCTGCGCACCGGCAAGGTGCGTCAGGTGGGGATCATTGTGCCCAGCATCAGCTCCCAGTCGGTGGGGCAGATCATCAGCGGCATTGCAGCCGAGCTGGGCGCAAGCCGCTACCTGATGCTGCTGGCGGACACCGAGCTGGACGAGCAGATGGAGCTGGAATATCTTGCAGCGCTGCAGCGCAACCATGTAGCCGGTATCATTCTGCTGGGCTGTGATAACAGCCCGCAGCTGTGCAAGGCGCTGAAGGACTGCCGTGTGCCTGTGGTAGTAACAGGGCAGCGCTTTGAGGATCTGCCCTGCGTTTATAACGACGACCGCGCTGCCGCCCGCGATCTGACCCGGAGGATGCTGGAGCATGGCCGCAGAAATATCGTGTACATCGGCGGCAGCGAACAGGATGCCGCCACCGGCATTGCACGCCGTCAGGGTGTGCAGGATGCACTGCGGGAGGCCGGACTAAACGCGGATGGTCTGCCCCGCGCCTGCTGCGGAGCCTTTTCCATGGAAGAGGGACACCGCTGCATGGAGGAGCTGCTGGCACGCTGCCCGCAGCTGGACGGTGTGGTCTGCGTGACCGACACCGTAGCCTTTGGCGCATTGCAGGTGCTGCGCGCTGCCGGACGCAAAGTAGGGCAGGATGTCGGCCTTGCCGGTATCGGAGACAACTGGGCAGGCAAGGTGGTGCAGCCCGGCCTGACCACCATCCGCTTCTATCAAAAGCAGGTAGGGCAGGAGGCTGCCCGGATGCTGCTGCAAAGCTTAGCGCACACCGGGCCGGACGCTGCACCGGTACGCCAGACTACGCTGGGCTATACGCTGGTAGAGCGCGGCTCACTGTAAAAAAGAGGTACGAATGAAACAAAAACTGATTTTTTTAGATATTGACGGCACGCTGCTGCCCCCGGGCGAGATGCTGATCCCCCAAAGCACGGTGGAGGCGCTGCGCAAGGCGCACGCCAACGGCCACAAGCTGTTTTTGTGCACCGGGCGCAACCTGCGCATGACCCAGCCGCTGCTGGACTACGGCTTTGACGGCGCAGTGTGCAGCGCCGGCGGCTATGTATTTTGCGGAGACAAGGTGCTGGTAGATCTGCCCATGGAGCCGCAGCTTGCAGAGGACGTGCGCAGCGCCATGGAGCGCCACGGCGTGGAGTGTACGCTGGAGGCGCGGGATGCCACCTACGGCAGCCTGAAGATGATCGAGCGCTGGAGCTTTACTCACCGGGATGCAGGCCCTCTGAACAGCGAAGCCGCCCGCTGGCGCAAGGCTATGGAGGACGGCATGACCATCAGCCCGCTGGCGGATTACAAGGGCGAGCCGCTGTATAAGATCGTGTATATCGCAGAGCACAGCGAGGACTTGGACGAGGCGAAGCGCCTGTACGAGGACAGCTTCGTGTTCTGTGAGAGCAAGCTGGACGGTCTGGATGGCGGCTATGTGAACGGCGAGCTCATCAACCGCAAATTTGATAAGGGGCGCGGCATCAAGGCCGTCTGTGACTATCTGGGCGTGCCCCTGCAGGACAGCATCGGCTTCGGCGACAGCGACAACGACCTGCAGATGACCGATGTAGTCGGCATCAGCGTTTGTATGGCCAACGGCTCTGCAAGCCTGAAGCAGCGCTGCGACCGCATTGCCCCCTCGGTATACGAGGACGGCATTGCCAAGGAGCTTGCAGCCCTGGGGCTGATTTGATCGTTTTAGATTTAGAGACTCTTTCCAGTTGAAACCCCTCTCCTGTGAAAATTCAATCCCGGAAAGTCCGCAGACTTTCCGGGATTGTTCTTTAATAATAAAATTCCTATTGACATGGCCAGAGCGGAAGCGGAGGCCATTTAAAATCGTCTCACAGCAAAAAAGGAGCGCCGCACAGTTTTTTGTGCGGTGCTCCTTTTGGTTCATAAATCAGTAGTGCAGAGCCTCTGCGGTCAGGCCTTCCAGCACGGGCAGCATGGCAGCGGCCTCGGCCTTGGCGGCGGGCAGATCCATATCGCGGTAGTTGCCGCACTCCACCTCGCTGGCACCGGGCACAGCGCCCTCAAAGCCAGCCATAAAGCGGTAGGCATCCACTGTCAGCTGCAGCGCCTGCGCCGGGGTCAGCCCCCGGGTAAGCAGGTAAAAGCCGGTGCGGCAGCCCATGGGGCCAACATAGATCACTCCGTCCTTCACGGCGCTGTTGCGCGCGTAGGTGGCAAACAGGTGCTCCAGCGTGTGGGCGGCAGCGGTGGTCAGGTAATCGCCCTGATTGGGCTTTTTCATGCGGATGTCCCAGGTGAGCACATCGCCGTCCTGACGGCTCAGATACATCCCGCGCTCCAGCCGGGTGTGATCCACGCAAAAGCTTGCGATACGTTCCATACTACAGCTCTCCTTTATCAGCCCTGCAGGCGCTGCACACTGCCGTGTGCGCAGTCCACAGCCACCATCAGACCATCGCGGATGTGGCTGGTAGCACCGGCGGCACCCACAACGGTGGGCTTCAGCAGTGCCTTGCCGGCAATGGCAGCGTGGCTGTTCAGGCCGGGCTCCTCTACCACCAGAGCGGCGGCGTCGCGCACAAAACTCAGCATCTCGTTGCTGGTAGAGGGAACTACCAGCACCATGCCGGGCTTGAACTTGGCGCGAACCTCGTCCATGGTGCGGCAGACGCAGGCCTTGCCGCTGGCAACATCGTTGTTCTCAGGGCCGACGCCTACGCCGGTAGCCAGACAGTTGCCCACCATGTGAATCTTGATCATGTTGGTGGTGCCGGAAACGCCCACGGGCACGCCTGCGGTCACAACAGCCAGCTCGCCGTTGTGCAGGTAGCCGTTCTCCTTGGCCAGAGCGGTGGACATCTCGATCAGCTCATCGGTGCTGTGTGCCAGAGACATCATCAGCGGGGTGATGCCCCAGCTCAGGGACAGCTGACGCTGCACCTGCTCGCGCATGACGCAGGCAATGATGGGCTGCTGCGGGCGGTACTTGCTCAGCAGGCGGGCAGTGGTGCCGGACTCAGACACGGTCACGATGGCGGCGGCGTTCACATCCCGTGCGGTCAGGCAGGCAGCATGGGCGGTAGCGTCGGATACGCTGATCTTGCCGGGGTTGGAATCCATCGTGCGGCCGCGCAGATGGAAGCCCTCCTGCTCGGTGCGCTCGGCAATGGCAGACATGGTCTTGAGTGCCTCCACCGGGTAGGCACCGGCAGCGGTCTCACCGGACAGCATAATGGCAGAGGTGCCGTCGTAGATGGCGTTTGCCACGTCCGAGATCTCGGCGCGGGTGGGGCGGGGGTTCACCATCATGCTGTCCAGCATCTGGGTAGCGGTGACGATGGGCTTGCCGAAGGAGAAGGAGCGGTCGATGATGGTCTTCTGGATGCCGGGCAGCTCGGTGAAGTCGATCTCCACGCCCAGATCGCCACGAGCCACCATCACGGCGTCGGCAGCAGCCAGAATGCTGTCGATGTTGTTCACGCCCTCGCGGTTCTCGATCTTTGCAATGATGCGGATGTTGGAGTCGTACTGGTTCAGCAGGTTGCGGATATCGTACACGTCCTGTGCGGTGCGCACAAAAGAGGCGGCGATGAAATCATAGCCCTGCTGGATGCCGAAGATGATATCATCCTTATCGCGCTGGCTCATATACGGCATGGACAGGTGCACGCCGGGCACGTTGACGCCCTTCTTGTTCTTGATTTTGCCGTTGTTCAGCACGGTGCAGACGATGTCGGTGTCGTTCACGGTCTGGATCTGCAGCTTGATCAGGCCGTCGTCCAGCATAATGGTGCCGTTCGGCTCCACGTCCATGGGCAGATCCTTGTAGGTGATGGAGCAGATCTCGTTGGTGCCCTCCACATCGCGGGTGGTCAGGGTAAAGGTCTGGCCTGCAACCAGATTCTCAACGCCGTTCTTGAAGTCCTTCAGGCGGATCTCGGGGCCCTTGGTGTCCAGCAGTGCTGCCACGGGCTTGCCCAGCTCCTCGCGCAGAGCCTTCAGCTTTTCAAAGCGGCCCAGATGCTCCTCGTGGGAGCCGTGGGAAAAATTGAAGCGGGCCACGTTCATGCCGTTGGCGATCAGATCGCGCAGCACACCCTCCTTATCGGTGGAAGGGCCAAGGGTGCAAATAATTTTTGTCTTTCTCATGCAATATACCTCCGTCAACTCTCTCTTACCTATATCCGGCACAGCATCCCTGCAGGCTGCTGTGTATGACCAAGGGAAACAAAAAAGCTCCCGGTACAGCGGGTCGGTTTATGTGGCAGAGCTGAAAACACAAAACTCTACCACATATTATTATAATCCTTCCGGTGCAAGAGAGCAAGAGGAATTTTTGCTTGAATACAAGTTTTTACTTCCGTTTATGCCTGTAGGAGGGATTGCAAAACTTTTAACGATGCGCCGCGGCTTTCCGTGTGCTGTCTGACAGGGGAAAACTGCTGCAAACCGTAGAAACTGATAAGACCGCACAAGGCCGCTTCCTCTTGCATCTGATAAGCGTTTTGCTTATAATAAGGGTAATAAAGTAGTACTGTTCCGGGGCACGCCCGGAGAATGGAGTGACCATTATGGAAAAACGTGTTTTTCTGATCGTTCTGGACAGCTTTGGCATCGGCGCAGAGCCGGATGCCGCTGCCTTTGGCGATGCAGGCACCAACACCTTGGGTGCCATTGCGAACCACCCCAATTTCAATTGCCCCAACCTGCGCAAGCTGGGCTTGTTCAACATTGACGGCGTGACCGCAGGGGAGAAAACGGATGCCCCGGCGGCTGCCTTTGCCCGCCTGCAGGAGCAGAGCATGGGCAAGGATACCACCATCGGCCACTGGGAAATCGCCGGTGTGGTCAGCCCGGAGCCGCTGCCCACCTTCCCCGAGGGCTTCCCGGAGGAGCTGATCCGGGAGTATGAGCAAAAGACCGGCCACAAGGTGCTGTGCAACAAGCCCTATTCCGGCACGCAGGTGCTGAAGGACTACGGCGAGCAGGCCATGCGGGAAAACGCCCTCATCGTGTATACCAGCGCCGACAGCGTTTTTCAGGTGGCAGCCAACGAGGAGCTTGTGCCGGTGCAGGAGCTGTACCGCTACTGCGAGATTGCCCGGGAAATGCTCAAGGGCAAGTACGGCGTGGGCCGTGTGATCGCCCGCCCCTTTTTGGGCAACAGCGCGGACACCTTCTATCGCACCACCAACCGCCACGACCTGAGCCTGAAGCCGCCCCGCGCCACCATGCTGGATCTGCTGAAGGACGCCGGTAAGGACGTGATCGCCGTGGGCAAGATCTACGATATTTTTGACGGCGAGGGTGTGACCGAAAAGATCAAGACCACCGGCAACACCAACGGCATCGCCTTTACCAAAGCCTTGCAGACCCGGGATTTTGAGGGCCTTGCCTTCGTGAATCTGGTGGATTTTGATATGCTCTACGGCCACCGCCGCGATGTGGCAGGCTACGCTGCCGCCGCTACCGAGTTCGACCGTTTTCTGGCCGACTTCCTGCCGGGGATGCGGGAGGGCGATCTGCTCATGATCACCGCCGACCACGGCTGCGACCCCTCCTACACCAAGACCACCGACCATACCCGCGAGTATGTGCCGTATCTGGTCTGCGGCAAGGGTGTGAAGGCGGGTACGGATCTGGGCACGAAACTGTGCTTCGGCACCATCGCCAAGACCATCTGCGAGTATCTGGAAGTGGACGCCTCCACGCTGGACGGTAAGAGCGTATGGCAGGAAATCCGGGCATAAAACGCCCCAAAAGTTATAAGAACAGGAGCGTGAAACGATGCGTATTTATGATCTGATCGCAAAAAAGCGGGATGGCGGCACCCACACCCGGGAGGAACTGGAGGCCATTGTCAACGGCTTTGTCAGCGGGGAAGTGGCTGATTACCAGATGGCCGCATGGATGATGGCGGTGTATCTGCGCGGCATGACCAACGAGGAGACCGCCGAGCTGACCGATGTAATGGCGCACAGCGGCGTGATGGTAGACCTTTCGCCCATTCCGGGCATCAAGGTGGACAAGCACTCCACCGGCGGCGTGGGCGATAAGACCACGCTGGTCATCGCGCCCATCGTGGCAGCCTGCGGGGTGAAGATCGCCAAAATGAGCGGCCGGGGCCTCGGCCACACCGGCGGTACCATCGACAAGATGGAAAGCGTGCCCGGCACCAAGACTGCCCTCTCACAGGAGGAGTTTTTTGCACAGGTGAACCGGATCGGTCTGTCGGTCATCGGACAGAGCGAGGGCATTGCTGTGGCAGATAAAAAGATGTACGCCCTGCGGGACGTTACCGCCACCGTCAGCTGCATTCCGCTCATCGCCTCCAGCATCATGTCCAAAAAGCTGGCCTCCGGCTCGGACGCCATTCTGCTGGATGTCACCACTGGCACCGGTGCTTTTATGAAAACTGTGGACCAGAGCATTGAGCTGGCGCAGCTGATGGTCGCCATCGGCACCCACCATGGCCGCCGGGTGGCCGCCATGATTACCGATATGGACACCCCGCTGGGGCACAACATCGGCAACAGTCTGGAGGTCATGGAAAGCATGGACGTGCTCAAGGGCCACGGCCCGGCAGACCTGACTGAGGTGTGCCTGCAGCTGGCAGCCAATATGCTGGTGCTGGCAGGCAAGGGCGATGCCGCCCACTGCCGTGCCATGGCCGAGGCGGTTATTGCGGACGGCTCTGCCTTTGAAAAGTGCAAGGAAATGTTTGCCGCACAGGGCGGCGACATCCGGGTGCTGGACGATTACAGCCTGTTTGCTCAGCCCGCCGCCAGCTACGAGCTGCTGGCCGAGCAGGATGGCTACATCGTGGCCAACGATGCTGAAAAGATCGGCTCTGCCAGTGTGCTGCTGGGCGCAGGCCGCCAGAAAAAGGGCGACCCGCTGGACTTTGCCGCCGGTATCACCCTGCACAAAAAGCGCGGCGACTACGTCCATAAGGGCGAGAGCCTTGCCACCTTCTACGGCGCAGCGGACAAGTTTGAAGCTGCCGCCGCCGAGTACCGCAGCGGCCTTGTGTGCGGCGCTGAAAAGCCGGAGGAAGCCCCGCTGGTGTACGCCCTTGTCACCAAGGACGGCGTAGAGCGGTACTGAATCTTAAAAAACCTCCAGGGGGCTGCTGTACAAAGGCTGTGCGGCGGCCCCTTTTTTTGCGCTTTCACGCTGAAAACTGGCCATCATGCACAAAGGAACGGTCGCTTTTTAAGCAATTCGCTGTATTTGCGGGGCAAATGGTAGAACTTTGCGGCGGGATATGGTATACTATGCTGTACTTGTACGCCTCGGAAAAAGGGGCTGCCAAAGGAGAAAGGACTTGTTATGAAGATCATTCTGGTGGGCGGCGGCAAGGTCGGTACGGCTCTGGCGCGCCAGCTCAGCGAGGAAGGCCACAACGTGACTGTGGTGGACACTAACAAAGCGCGCGTGGAGCACCTGACCGAAAGCTACGACGTGCTGGGCATTGTGGGCAATGGCTCGTCCATCACCACCCTGTCCGAGGCGGGCATTGAGGATGCGGACGTGTTCATTGCGGTCACCGGCTCGGATGAACTGAACCTGCTTTGCTGCATGTTTGCCAAAAAGGCGGGTCACTGCCACGGCATTGCCCGTGTGCGCAACCCGTCCTACAGCCACGAGCTGGACTTTATCAAAAAGCAGATCGGCATTTCCGCCATCATCAACCCGGAAATGGCAGCGGCAAAGGAGATCTCTCATCTGCTGCGGTTCCCCGGTGCCAGCAAGATCGATACCTTTGCGGACGGCCGTGTGCGGCTGATCAAGTTTGCGCTGCCCGATGCACTGGACGGTGTAGCCATCCGCGAGATCCCCACCCGGCTCAAGAGCGATATTCTGGTGTGCGCGGTGGAGCGTGACGGCGGGGTCATCATCCCCAACGGTAACTTTGTGCTGCAAAAGGGCGATCAGGTCACCTTCCTTGCCACGCAGGAAAAGGCCCACGCCTTCTTCCAGCAGCTGCATCTGCCGGTGCAGCCGGTGCGCAACGCCCTCATCGTGGGCGGCGGTGCCATTGCCTACTACCTCAGTCAGGAACTGCTGGAAAACCATGTGCGGGTGCGCATCGTGGAGCGGGACGCTGCCCGCTGCGTAGAGCTGGCCGAGCAGCTGCCCGGCGCACAGATTTTGAACGAGGACGGCTCCAACCGCGAGTTTCTGCTTTCCGAGGGTCTGGAATCCACCGAGGCCTTTGTGGCGCTGACCAACATCGACGAAGAGAATGTGCTGCTGACCCTGTTTGCCAAAAAGCACTCCAACGGCAAGCTGGTGACCAAGGTCAACCGTCTGGAATTTGACGATATTCTGGCCGGGCTGGATCTGGGCAGCGTGGTCTACCCCAAGTACATGACCTGTGACTACATCGTACAGTACGTCCGCGCCCTGCAAAATGAGGCGGGCAGCAACATCAAGACCCTGTACCGCATTCTGGACGACCGCGTGGAGGCACTGGAGTTTACGGTGCACGAGGAGAGCGCCGCTACCGGCGTGCCCCTGAGCCAGCTGCACCTGAAAAAGAACCTGCTGCTGTGCTGTATTACCCGCGGCAGCAAAATTTTGATCCCCCGCGGCGGCGACCAGATCCAGGTGGGCGACAATGTCATCGTGGTCACGCTGGAGCACGGTCTGCACGATCTGCGCGATATCGTGGAGCACTGACGGAGGCGGACTATGAATTATGCGATCGTTTTCCGTCTGCTGGGCTATGTGCTGATGATCGAGGGCGCGTTGCTGCTGCTGCCCGCCGCCGCCAGCTTAGTGTATGGCGAGTGGATGGTGCTGGGCGTGTTTCTGCTCACAGCAGCCGTCAGCGCCGGCATCGGCTACGCCCTGCACACCATCAAGCCCCGCAGTAAGGTGTTCTATATGCGCGAGGGCTTTGCGGCTACCTCGCTGTGCTGGGTGTTCATCTCGGTGATGGGCGCGGTGCCCTTTGTGCTCACCGGCTACATCCCGAACCCCGTGGACGCCCTGTTTGAGACGGTCTCCGGCTTTACCACCACCGGTGCCAGCATTCTGCCCGCCGTGGAGGGGCTGCCCAACGGCATTCTGTTCTGGCGCAGCTTCACCCACTGGATCGGCGGCATGGGCGTTCTGGTGTTTCTGCTCTCGCTGCTGCCGCTGACCGGCGGCTCCCACGTCAACCTGATGAAGGCGGAAAGCCCCGGCCCGCAGGTGGATAAGCTGGTGCCAAAAGTGCAGTCTACCGCTAAAATTCTGTACGGCATCTATTTTGCCCTTACCATGCTGGAGCTGGTGTTCCTGCTGCTTGGCAGAATGCCCCTGTTCGAAGCCCTGCTCACCGCCTTTGGCACGGCGGGCACCGGCGGCTTCGGCTTCCGTAACGACAGCTTTGGCAGCTTTTCGCCCTACATCCAGTGGGTCGTGACCATCTTCATGATCCTGTTCGGCGTCAACTTCAACGCCTACTTTCTGCTGCTCATGCGCAAGTTCCGCCGCGCTGCTGCCAGCGAGGAGGTGCGGGGCTACTTTGTGGTCATCGCGGTGGCAGTGGGCATCATCACCGCCAATATCTATAGTATGTACAACAGCCTTGGCGAGGCGCTGCGGCAGGCCGCTTTTCAGGTGGGCTCCATCATCACCACCACCGGCTTTTCCAGCTGCGATTTTGACCTGTGGCCCACCCTCTCCAAGGAGATCCTGGTCATGCTCATGTTCATTGGCGCCTGCGCCGGCAGTACCGGCGGCGGCATCAAGGTGAGCCGCTTCCTCATTCTGGGCAAGACCTTGACCAAGGAACTCAAGACCGCCCTGCACCCGCAGGTGGTGGCACCCGCCCGCATGGACGGCAAGCTCATCAACCACGAGACCATCCGTACCACCAATGTGTTTATTGCGGCCTATATCTTTATCTTTGCGGCCTCCTTCTTCCTGATCAGCCTGAACGGCTTTGATATGGTAACGAACTTTACCGCTGTGGCCGCAACCCTGAACAACATCGGCCCGGGTCTTGTCAAGGTAGGCCCCATGCAGAGCTTCGGCTGCTTTGCAGACCCCGCAAAGCTGGTGCTGATCTTTGATATGCTGGCCGGACGTCTGGAGATCTTCCCCATGCTGGTGCTGTTCATGCCCGATACATGGCGGCGCTTCTGAGCCATTTGCGGCACGGGACAGGCAAAATATTATTTCGGAACACCGGAGCTTCTATGGACGCTCCGGTGTTCTTTTTTGTGAAGGAAGCCGGAAGGGCAGGTGGCAGCGGTTAGAAATACCTTGCGTTCAGCGCTGTAATGCAGTATGATTATGGTATCAATATTTCGACCCTCTCCCTTGGGCGGGTCAAGGCCCTCCGCAAACGAAATCGTTCCGTAGCATCAGGAAAGAAGAAAGCAAAACAATAAAACGTACAGGAGGAAATTACTATGGGTTTGATCAAAGCAGGCATGAGCGCACTGGGTGGAACACTTGCAGACCAGTGGAAGGAATTTTTCTATTGCGATTCTCTGGATAAGGACGTGCTGATGGTCAAGGGCCAGAAGCGCACCTCCCGCCGCAGCTCCAACCACGGCGATGATAACATCATCACCAACGGCAGCGGCATTGCCGTGGCAGACGGCCAGTGCATGATCATCGTGGAGCAGGGCAAGGTGGTGGAGGTGTGCGCCGAGCCGGGCGAGTTTACCTTTGATTCCTCTACCGAGCCCAGCGTGTTTACCGGCAACTTTGGTGATAGTCTGGCTGCTACCTTCCAGACCGTAGCCAAGCGCTTTACCTACGGCGGCGACACCGGCAAGGATCAGCGGGTGTACTACATCAACACCAAGGAGCTGGGCGAGATCCTGTACGGCACCGCGACGCCTATCCCGTTCCGTGTGGTGGTCAGCGAGGAGCGGGGCTATAAGCTCTCGGTGAATATCCGCTGCAACGGCAGCTTTACTTACCGCATCTGCGACCCGCTGCTGTTCTACACCAACGTGTGCAGCAACGTCTCCAACCAGTACGATGCCTCGGAGCTGGCTCCCCGCCTGAAGAGTGAGCTGATGAACGCTCTGCAGCCGGCGCTGGCCACCCTTTCCGCCAACAAGGTGCAGTATTACGAGATCCCCGCCCACACGCTGGAGATCTCGGACGCCCTGAACGAGCAGCTGTCCAATATCTGGCGCAAGAAGCGCGGCATCGAGGTATTCTCCTTCAACATCAACTCCCTGTCCATCCCGGAGGAGCAGCAGAAGAAGATCACCGAGTGGGAGGAGAACGCCATGACCACCGACCCCACCACCGCCGCAGCCCGTCTGGTGGGCGGTCAGATCGACGCCATGAAAACCGCCGCAGGGAACACCGCCGGTGCTATGACCGGCTTTATGGGCATGGGCATGGCAGCCGGTGCAAACGGCGTGAACGCCCAGAACCTGTTCGCCATGGGTCAGCAGCCCGCAGCAACCCAGCAGCCCTCTGCCGCCGACAGCTGGAAGTGCAGCTGCGGCGCTACCGTTACCGGTAAGTTCTGCCCGGAATGCGGCAGCAAAAAGCCGGAGCCGAAGCCCGCTGACAGCTGGAAGTGCAGCTGCGGTGCCACCGTTACCGGCAAATTCTGCCCGGAGTGCGGCAAACCCCGCCCGGCGGCAGCAGAGGGCTGGATCTGTAGCTGCGGCACCGTGAACAAGGGCAAATTCTGCTCCGAGTGCGGCAAGCCCCGCCCCGCCGCTGCACCCAAGTATAAGTGCGACAAATGCGGCTGGGAGCCGGCAGACCCCGCCCACCCGCCCAAGTTCTGCCCGGAGTGCGGCGACCCCTTTGACGAGAGCGACCGCAGCTGAATCCGCGCACAATGACCGATCACGCTGCGGGGCAGGGCAGAAAAGCAAATAAGCCCTTACCCCGCAGACTACAGGAGGAAACACTATGGCAGGAATGCTGGAATATAAGTGCCCCTGCTGCGATGGTGCCATCAAATTTGACAGCACCACCCAGAAGCTGAAATGTCCCTACTGCGACACCGAGTTTGAGGTGGACGCACTGAAGGGCTACGATGAGGATCTGAAAGACCAAAAACCCAGCAGGATGAACTGGGCCACCCCCGGCGGCGGCTGGGCAGAGGGCGAGACCGCCGGTCTGCACACCTACGCCTGCAAAAGCTGCGGCGGCGAGATCGTGGGCGACGACACCATGGCCGCCTCGGCCTGCCCCTTCTGCGGCAACCCTATCGTGCTGACCGGACAGTTTGCCGGAGACCTACGCCCGGACCTCATCATCCCCTTCAAGCTGGACAAAAAGGCGGCGAAGGAAAAGCTGCAGGAGCACCTCAAGGGCAAGACCCTGCTGCCCAAGGTTTTCCGCAGCCAGAACCATATCGACGAGATCAAGGGCGTGTATGTGCCCTTCTGGCTGTACGACAGCGATGCCGACGCCCAGCTGCGCTTTACCACCACCCGCACCCGCTTTTGGTCGGATGACGACTACAACTATACCGAGACCAGCTACTACTCCGTGCGCCGGGACGGCGTGCTGGGCTTTGACGCGGTCCCGGTGGACGGCTCCTCCAAAATGGCAGATGACCTGATGGAATCCATCGAGCCCTTTGCCATGCAGGACGCCGTGCCCTTCAAGACCGCGTATCTGGCGGGCTATGTGGCCGATAAGTACGATGTGGACGCCCAAAAGAGCATCCAGCGCGCCAACGAGCGCGTCCGCCAGTCCACGGAGGACGCCTTTACCCAGACCGTTACCGGTTACGACTCCGTGAAAATGGAGAACAGCAGCATCCAGCTGCACGGCGGCAAGGCAAAGTATGCCCTGTTCCCGGTGTGGGTGCTGAGCACCAGCTGGCAGGGCAACAACTACATCTTTGCCATGAACGGCCAGACCGGCAAGTTTGTGGGCAACCTGCCGGTGGATAAGGCCGCTGCCCGCAAGTGGACGCTGGGGCTTACGGCTGCCGTTGGTGCCGCATCCTATGCGGTCATGTGGCTGCTGTGGCTGGCCGGGATTCTGTAAGGGAGGGAACGGAAGATGAAAAAGACTGTTACCACACTGCGCTCCCTCTGTGCCGCGCTGGCAGCACTGGTGCTGCTGGCTGCGCTGGCTGTTCCGGCCTTTGCCGCCGAAAATGGCTTTGCCGACCTGTACTACCGCATGAACGACAATGCACAGGTCCTGACCGAGGACGAGAATAGCGAGCTGGAGGCCTCGCTGGAGGAGCTGAGCGTCCGCCAGAGCTTTGATGTGGTCATTGTCACCATCGACTCGCTGGAAAGCGAGGGCTATACCGGTATGGAGGAATACGCCGATGACACCTATGACTACTGTCAGTTCGGCTACGGTGAAAACCGGGACGGCGTGCTGCTGCTGGTAAGCACAGGCGACCGTAAATGGCATATCTCCACCTGCGGCTACGGCATTACTGCCTTTACCGATGCCGGCATCCAGTACCTTGGCGAGCAGATGACCCCCGATATGGCAGACGGCGATTATGCCGCCGCCTTCCGCACCTTTATCCAGTGGACGGATGCGTATGTCACCGCCGCCCGCGAAGGCCACCCCTACGATGTAGACAATATGCCCAAGGAGCCGTTCTCTATCGTGTATCTGGGTGTGGCACTGGTCATTGGTCTGGTGACGGCACTGATCGTGACCGGCGTGATGAAGGGCCAGCTCAAGAGCGTGGCACCGCAGCGGGACGCGACCGACTATGTGCGGCAGGGCAGCATGAAGCTGACCAACCAGCGGGATCTGTTCCTGTACCGTGAGGTGCACCGCACCGAGCGGCCAAAGGAGACCGACTCCGGCAGCTCCGGTGGCAGCTCCACCCACACCTCCTCCAGCGGCTCGACTCACGGCGGCGGTGGCGGCTCGTTCTGAAAACCTTCCCCCGCAAGATAAGATCTCAAAAAACTATCCGCAGCGGCCGGGTGCACCCATGCACCGGCGATCGTCTGCGGATAGTTTTTTACTTTTTCTGCCGCCCGACACAAACGACTGATTTTTTCTGCGCCCTTAGGGCTATACTTCCAGTGCAGACGATTTTATATGCAGCAAGGAGCAGACACATGGGCATTTGGGAAAATCTGGGCATGGGCGGCTACCGGGGCTTTTCGCGCCCGGCAGCGCGGCTGTTACAGCAGGCAGTGCAGTTGGCGGGGAATCTGGGCTGTGAGCAGGCAGATACCAGCCACCTTTTGCTGGCAATGCTGCAGCAGCAGGGCGCTGCGGCGCAGTTTCTGACCCGGAAAAAGATCACTGAGCCGGAGGTGCGCCGCCAGCTGGCGCAGCAGCGCACCGGCCCGGCACAGCGGCTGGACCGGCAGTCCATGGCACCGGACCTGCGCCGCACCATGGACTACGCGCTCATCGGGGCGCAGAACGCCCACGTCAGCCGGGCAGAACCGGAGCATCTGCTCTGCGCCATGCTGGAGGATGACGGCTGCGCTGCCGGGCTGCTGCTGGCGGAGATGGGACTTTCGCTCACCGAGGCGGTGCGGGAGTGCCGCCAGCTGAGCGGACAGTTCGTGCTGCCCGCCCAGCCCCGGGTGTCGGCCAGTATCCCTCGGGGCAGCCGCGCCAGCGATAAATATTGCCGCGATTTGACCCGCCGCGCCGCCGAGGGGGAGCTGGACCCGGTGTTCTGCCGGGAAGCCGAGCTGGATCGCATGGTGGAGATCCTGTGCCGCCGCCAGAAAAACGACCCCTGTTTGATCGGCGAGCCGGGCGTGGGCAAAACGGCGCTGACCGAGGGGCTGGCGCTGCGCATTGCCGCCGGGCAGGTGCCCAGAGCGCTGCAGGGGCGGCGGCTGCTGGCGCTGGATATGGCCAGTCTGGTGGCGGGCACCAAGTACCGGGGCGATTTTGAGGAGCGGCTGAAAAACCTGCTGGAGGAGCTGGTGCGGGACGGCACCGCCATCCTGTTCATCGACGAGTTCCACACCATCGTGGGTGCCGGTGCCGCCGAGGGGGCCATCGACGCCGCCAGCATCTTAAAGCCGGTGCTTGCCCGGGGCGAGCTGCAGCTTATCGGCGCAACCACCAATCAGGAGTTCCGCACCCACATCCAGAAGGATGCCGCGCTGGAGCGCCGCTTTGGCAGGGTGCAGGTGGAGGAGCCCACCCCCGCACAGGCGGTGGAGATTCTCAACGGCCTTGCGCCCCGCTACGAGCGGTACCACAACGTGCGCCTGCCGCCCCAGACCCTGCAGGCAGCGGTGGAGCTTTCGGTGCGGTATCTGCCCGGGCGCTGCCTGCCGGATAAGGCCATCGACCTTGTGGACGAGGCCTGTGCGGCGGCACGCATCCTAGCCGAAAAGGAGCAGCGCACCCAGCCGGTGCTCACCCCGGAGGAGATCGCCCGGGTGGTGGCAGCGGCCAGCGGTGTGCCCGCCCAGCGGGTGGGCGAGCAGGAGCGGGAGCGGCTGGACAAGCTGGAAAGCCGCCTGAACGCGGAAATTGTCGGCCAGCAGCGGGCGGTAGCAGCCGTGGCGGGAGCCATCCGGCGCAGCCGCACCGGTCTGGGCGAGCCGGGGCGTCCCATCGGTGCCATGCTGTTTTTAGGCCCCACCGGCGTGGGCAAGACCGCACTGGCGCGGGCGCTGGCCGTCAGCTGGTTCGGCAGCGAGAAGGCGCTGCTCAAATTTGATATGTCGGAGTATCAGGAGCAGCACACCGCCGCCCGGCTGCTGGGCGCGCCGCCGGGCTACCTTGGCCACGACGAGGGCGGACAGCTGACCGAGGCTGTCCGCCGCCGCCCGTACAGCGTGGTGCTGTTTGACGAGATCGAAAAGGCGCACCCGGATATCCAGAATATCCTGCTGCAGATCCTGGAGGACGGTCAGCTGACCGATGCCATGGGCCGCAAGGCGGATTTCCGCAATACCATCGTGCTGCTTACCTCCAACCTGGGCGCACGGTTTTTGGCAGGGCAGAACGCGCCGCTGGGCTTCGCCGCCGGGGCAGAAGCGGCGTTTGAAAAGCAGTCCGCACAGGCCGTGGAGGAGGCCAAAAAGTGGTTCCGGCCGGAGCTGCTCGGGCGGCTGGACGAGGTGATCGTGTTCCGCCCGCTGGCAGAAGAAAACCTCTGCGCCATTGCAGAAAAAATGCTCTGTCAGCTGGAGCAGCGCGCCGCCCGCAGCGGCTACCGGCTGCGCCACACCCCGCAGGTAGGGGCGGCACTGGCAGCCCGGGCACAATCGGCCTACGGTGCGCGGGAGCTGCGCCGTCAGGTGGACAGGGCGGTGGAGCAGGCACTGGCAAACCGTATTGCCGCCGGAACTGCCTGCGCAGGGCAGCACTGGACGGCAGACTGCGCCGCCGATGGCAGCATCGTTTTGCGGGAGGATGAAACCGTGACCCTATAAGAAAACAGCAAAATAGCGTTTTTACTTGCAACCGGCGCGGTTTTCGACTATTATAGAGGAAATAGAGCTACAACAGGGAGGATCCCCGATGCACACGCTGTTTCTTCTGAACCCCGCAGCCGGAAAGGCCGACTGCACCCGCACCCTGCCGCAGCAGATCGCGGCGGCTGCTGCCGGTGCCGGGCTTGCCCCAGAGGACTATACCATCCGCGTCACCACCCACGCAGGCCACGCCCGGGAGCTAGCCCGCGCGGCCGCAGCTGCCGCCCAGAAGGCTGGGGTGGAGCTGCGCATTTTTACCGCCGGCGGCGACGGCACCTTCAACGAGGCACTCACCGGCGCCCACGGCTTTGATAAGACCGCTGTGGGCTGTCTGCCCTATGGCAGCGGCAATGACTTTCTGCGCACCTACGGTACAAAGGAGGAGTTTCTGGATCTGGACGCCCAGTTGGCTGGCGGGGCAGTGCCCATCGACCTGATGCGCACCAGTCTGGGGCTTTCTGCCACCATCTGCGCTGCCGGTCTGGATGCACAGGTGGCCTACGGCATCCCCAAGTTCCGGCGCATCCCGCTGTGCGGCGGCGAGGCAGCCTATGCGCTGTCCATTGTTCAGCAGCTGTGCGGGCATATCGGCCGCAGAGTGGAGTATGTCATTGACGGCGAGGTGCTGACCGTGGACTGCCTGATGTGCGCGGTGTGCAACGGCCGCGCCTACGGCGGCGGCTTCATGGCCGGGCCGGAGGCACAGCCGGATGACGGCTGGCTGGATGTGTTCATCGTGCGCAAGGTCAGCCGCCGGGTCATTGCAAGGCTGCTGATGCTGTACAAAAACGGCCAGCACTTTCAAAACGGTCAGCTGACCGAGGCTGCAAAGCCCTACTTTATCTACCGCCGCGCAAAATCGGTCAGCCTACGGGCAGCAGATGGCCGTGGGCCCATCATCGCCACCGTGGACGGCGAGTGCGCCCCCTGCAAGCAGGTGTCGGTACAGGTGCAGCCGCTGGCTGGCCGTGTGCTGCTGCCGCAGCCCGCCTACCAGCGCTTTACCGCCAAAAAAGCGGCTGTGAAGTAAAAAAACATCAGACCCAAACAAGGCCGCTGCACGTTGTTCTGTGCAGCGGCCTTGTGTTTTACTTATTGTTTTGCAAGGCGCTGCCGCACCCGGTGCTCCAGTGCCTTGTAAAGGCTGCTCAGACAGAGCGTGAGCAGATATACGGTCAGGGTCCAGACCACAGGCTGCACTGTAAGGCAAAGTTTGTCAGCAAACCACTCCATGTACCGGATCAGTACCTGATGGATCAGAAAGCCGTAAGGGGACAGCCCGGCCAGCCACAAAAACGGCTTTGCGGAAAGCAGCCGGGAAATAAACCCCTTGCCCACGGCAAGCAGCCAGACCAGCAGCACCGCAGAGGGAGTGAACAACACATTGTACCGGAAGGCTACCGCGCCCAGAACGCCCATCTGTTTGGCGGCGATAAACAGGCAGCCGCCCGCAAGCAGCACAGCGGCAAGCTCCAGCAGGGAGAAAGCACCGCCCGGCAGGCCGCTCTCCTGTTTGCGGCTGTGATAAAGGCAGCCCATACAGCAGCTGATGGTAAAATCTCCCGCCCGGAACACAGGACACAGATAGGTCAGGTAAAATGCGGCCATTCCGCTGAGCCCGACCTTCCAGACCGCAAGGGAGAAAAGGCATTGTGCGCAGAAGATCGCTGCGGCTATGCAGCGCAGTCTGCGGGCATCCGCCTTTTTCAGCACGGCGAGTAGCGAGGGGAAGATGGCATACAGAAAAGCCTGTAACGAAAGATACCACGCCACCCCGTTCAGGCAGAACCAGAAACGGCTGGACGGGACCCATGTCTGCAGAAGGAAAATGTTTACCACAAGCTGCGCCGCACAGGACAGCACCCCGCGGGCAGAGGGCTGCGCCAGAAGCCTCTTCAGCACAAATAACAGGGCAGCAGCCATCATAATAAGGTGCAGCGGGTACAGCCTGCGTATTTTTTGCCGGGAAAAGGCGATGGCAGACCCCAGCCCCGGTGCTGTGCGCGGGCGGTCGTAATAGTTGCAGGTCATCAGGAAGCCGGACAGCGCTATGAATACTGTGATCGCCCACGGGCTCAGCCACGGTGCTCCGCAATGGGAGAGGACGATGCACAGAAATGCGACTGCCCGCAGCCCCTGTAAAGATGAGATCAGCTTTTTGTCTGTCAAAGTATCCTCCGTTCTGCCGCAAGGCGCGGCAGCTGTGTTTTTGCAATGCGTTATAAGTATAAAAAAGGCGGCGCGTCCTGTCAAGAATGCGCTGCTTTTTTGCGTGGCAGGGTGCGATTTTTGGGCGTCATAAATTCTTAACAAAGAAAAATTGCAAAACCCCTTGATTTTTCAGGGCAAGATGAGTACAATACACTTAGCACTCAGAGAAAAGGAGTGCTAAACCACTGCGGGGTACACACGAAGCCCCCGCAGGACGCAACAAAGTTTCAAATAAATTCAATATAATTGGAGGGCAAGAATTATGAAGATCATTCCTCTTGCAGACCGTGTTGTCATTAAGACTGTTGAGGTTGAGGAGACCACCAAGGGCGGCCTGATCCTGACCGGCAGCGCAAAAGAGAAGCCGCAGGTCGCACAGGTCATCGCGGTTGGCCCCGGCGGTGTCGTGGACGGCAAGGAAGTCAAGATGACCGTCAAGGTCGGCGACAAGGTCCTCACCAGCAAGTACTCCGGTACCGAGGTCAAGGTGGACGGCGAAGAGTGCACCATCGTGCGTCAGAGCGACATTCTGGCTGTTGTGGAAGACTGAAGCTGAATTTTCCCCTTTTCAATTGAGCTTGTATTATAAAGGAGCGATGTATTATGGCAAAGCAGATCAAGCAGGGCGAGGACGCCCGTAAGGCACTGTGTGCCGGTATTGATACCCTGGCTAACACCGTTAAGATCACCCTCGGCCCCAAGGGCCGCAATGTGGTGCTGGGCAAAAAGTTCGGCGCACCGGTCATTACCAACGATGGCGTGACCATCGCAAAGGAGATCGAGCTGAAGGACGAGTTCGAGAACATGGGCGCACAGCTGGTGCGTGAGGTCGCAACCAAGACCAACGATGCCGCAGGCGATGGCACCACCACCGCTACCGTGCTGGCACAGGCCATGGTCAACGAGGGCATGAAGAACGTTACCGCCGGTGCAAATCCCATGGATATCCGCCGCGGCATGAGCAAGGCTGTTACCACCGCTGTGGAGACCATCAAGGCACACAGCCAGAAGGTGAAGGACAGCAACGATATCGCCCGCGTCGGCACCATCTCTGCCGGCGACCCCGAGATCGGCCGTCTGATCGCCGAGGCTATGGAGAAGGTCACCTCTGACGGCGTTATCACCATCGAGGAGAACAAGACCACCGCCGAGACCTACAACGAGATCGTGGAAGGTATGCAGTTCGACCGCGGCTACCTGACCCCCTATATGGTCACCGATACCGACAAGATGGTGGCCGATCTGGACAACGCCGCTATCCTGATCACCGATAAGAAGATCAGCGTCATTCAGGATCTGGTTCCCCTGCTGGAGCAGGTGATGCAGAACGGCATGAAGCTGCTGATCGTGGCTGAGGATATCGAGGGCGAGGCTCTGTCCACCCTGATCGTCAACCGTCTGCGCGGCACCCTGAATGTCGTGGCTGTCAAGGCTCCCGGCTTCGGTGACCGCCGCAAGGAGATGCTGCAGGATATCGCCACCCTGACCGGCGGCACTGTGATCTCCTCTGATCTGGGCTACGAGCTGAAGGACGCTACCGTCCAGCTGCTGGGTCATGCCCGTCAGGTCAAGGTGACCAAGGAGAACACCACCATCGTGGGCGGCGCAGGCGACAAGGACGCTATTGCAGCCCGCATTGCCCAGATCCGCAGCCAGATCGAGGCCGCTACCAGCGACTTTGACCGCGAGAAGCTGCAGGAGCGTCTGGCTAAGCTGGCCGGCGGCGTGGCTGTCATCAAGGTCGGTGCTGCTACCGAGGTCGAGATGAAGGACAAGAAGCTGCGCATCGAGGATGCTCTGAACGCAACCAAGGCAGCTGTGCAGGAGGGCGTTGTGGCTGGCGGCGGTACCGCGCCCATCAATGCTATCCCCGCTGTGCGCGCCCTGTGCGATACGCTGGAGGGCGACGAGCGCACTGGTGCCAAGATCGTGCTGAAGGCTCTGGAGGCTCCTCTGCGCCAGATCGCCAAGAACGCCGGTCTGGAGGGCAGCGTCATCATCGACAAGATCGTCTCTGCCAACAAGCCTAACTACGGCTTCGATGCCCAGAACGAGGTCTTTGTCGAGGATATGATCGCCGCTGGCATCGTGGACCCGACCAAGGTCACCCGCTCCGCTCTGGAGAACGCAGCCTCCGTCGCTGAGATGGTGCTGACCACCGAGAGCCTTGTGGCCGACCTGCCGGAACCCCCGGCTCCCGCCGCACCTGCCGGCGGTGACATGGGCGGTATGTACTAATCACTGACTAAAAACCGCATGAATCCTTGATTTTTGGAGTGCGTAAAAGCGCATTTACGCCAAACTTACGCCAAAAATCAAAGCGCATGATAGGATAATAGAAAAGGCGGCTGTCTGCATGGGTGCAGATGGCCGCCTTTTTGTGCTATTTGTGCAGCTTTTTATAATCAGACGTGCCAAGTGAGCCCTGATGTGGTATACTGAGTGATATAAAATGGTTTGGTACACCATTTTGCTGAAAAGTTATGGAGAACAGCGTAGAGATGCGTGAAAAGCACGCAGAATCGACGACTGAAAATAATGCGATGTATCGCGTTATAAAGACTTGCAGAGGGATGTGTAAGGAATGACAAAGATAATTTTTTTGTGCCACGGCAATATCTTTGAAAATGCAAAATAATAACGATGGTAAATTAAAAATTTACGTTTTGCGTGGCTTACTACACCACAATTACACCATTTTATAAGAGCCTTGAATGACGAAAAATGGCACCCGCTTTTAGCAGCAGGTGCCATTTTTGCGTCCGGGAACGCTGAAAAATCATGAGCCCGCTGGTGGATTCTGTGAGAGACAGACTGTCAGCGGCTTTATTGTTGACGAAAAACAAAGGTAGGGATACAATAAAAAAGAACGTAAAACCGGAAGGGAGAGTGCCGCCATGGAAAACCAGAAGGACTTCTGCACAGAATGCCGCAGAGAAACAAACTACACCCTGAAGAAAATCAAAATCAACCAGACAATTCGGGGAAAAGAGCATACTTTTGAGATCACGGCTGCTTTCTGCAACGAATGCGGCGGCGAAATGGGTGTTCCTGGTCTGCCGGACTACAACATGAAGGAGATAGACGAGCAGTACCGCCACTCAAATATACTGCAATGATTAGAATGTTACTATGGCTAAATCGGGAAATGAAATGGAGGTTATCTTGATGGACACAAATGCTAAACGTTATCTTGAGCTTATTAGCCAGCATTTACAGGAACACCACGCAGCTCTTTTTGTTGGATCTGGATTCAGTCTTAATGCTGATAAAGTAACGTCTGATGTCCCAGACATTCCGTTGTGGGCTGGGTTAGCCCAAAAATTTAAAGAAAAACTAGGAGATTCCGATCAAAACGACCCTCTTGCATTGGCCGAGAGTGTAGAAATTGCGTATGGCCGTAGTGAATTAGATCATCTTCTTTTAGACAGTATAAAAGATGCTGATTATCGTCCCTCACCTTTGTATGAAAAACTTTTGCGGCTGCCGTGGAGCGATGTTTTTACAACGAATTATGATACGCTTCTTGAACGTGCTTGGGAAAATCTTGTAGAGAAAACATTTACGCTGGTAACCAACAAGAACGACCTTGTGGGCAGTTCTGGTGCAACAAGACTTATTAAACTTCACGGTTCGTTTCCTTCGCAACGACCTTTTATTATTACAACAGAGGACTATCGGACATACCCTCAAAAATTTGCTCCGTTTGTAAACACTGTGCAGCAGTCATTGTTGGAAAATACTCTCTGCATGATTGGATTTTCGGGGAATGATCCTAATTTCAATAATTGGATTGGTTGGATCCGTGATAACCTTGGTGCAGAGAATGCGCCTTATTTGTATTTATTAAGCCATGAATCTGTTTCGGACGTTCGGCGGGAGTGGTTACATAGGCGGAACATTATTGTCGTTGACCTATCCGAGATCTTTTCTGCCGAGACTCCGTATGCTATCTATGAGAAGGCTTTAGATTATCTTTGGAATGCGTATAGTGAATTTCGCGTAACCGGGCAGAATTGGAAAATAGAGCAGCTTTTGGGTGAAAATTTAAACCATACAGCTTCCATCAAGGAAGCACTTCCAATTTTAAAAAAGAATCATGAAAACTGTCCAAAAGCAGTGACTCTTTCTGCTTTAAATCGAGAACAATTAAAACACCTTTTATCTATAACACGTTCGATTCTGGCTGAACAGTGTTCGCAAAAAAATCCTGACACTGAAAAAGAGATAGAATATCTATACGAGTACGACTGGCTAAACGAAAAAGCACTCTTACCGCTTTTCAGCGCAGATATTGATTTGTATCAAAAAATTCTTGATAGAAATTCTGATGTGTGTAGCGCAGAAAAAGGTTCTATCTTGCTTTCGATGCTTCGATCGTTTCGAGAACATGGAGATGAAGAAAACTGGAATAAAAAATATGAAGAAATAATTACTATAAGATCGTTCCTTACAGATGAACAACAAGAAAAGCTTCAATGGGAAAAATGTTTGCATTTGCTTTTTCGATATGAATTTCAACAAACAAAACAACAACTGCGGGAATGGCGGGTTTCACCAGACAAAACGTTATGGGCTTTGCGGAAAGCTGCATTATGCGCTGAATTAGGAGAGTATAATACGGCACTTTCTCTTTTACAGAACTCTCTATCTAATCTGAGACAGCGCCTTTCCCGCCAAACTCGCCCAGATGCTTTTCTCATATCACTGGAAAGTCCAATGATGAGATTGCAAAGTTATATTTCGCAAGCATATTCTTCTAGCAAGGAGGAAATTGACGGTGAAAATGATTCACAAGATTTTGCAGACGAACACCGTAGGACAATTCATAGGCAGTATGAAGTAGATTGGGAGGATGAAAATAAATATTTTACGTCAAGGCTAGAAGCGCACTGGGTTCCTTTTCAGACGTATGAGACCAAACCGGGTTTTGATTTTGGGATAAGTTCATCTACGATGCATTTAGGAGGAGAAGATAAAGAACGGATTCTTGCATTCAGTTTTCTTCGATTCCGTGAAGAAACGGGTATACCTTTTCGACTTGGAAATGTTGTAGAAGGCACAAAGGCTGCTGGTGGAGCAGCTGAACGCATTGCGTTATATTGTCCTTTATGGGCCATCTTGACCGTGGTAAGAACCGATGAAGAAAAATATGTGGAAAGTTCGCTTACACGTGGTGTTCTCAGTACATGGCCCCAAGAAGATGCGGACGAGTGTTGCCAGTTTTATATGGATGCAGTTTTGCGCACAGAGACAGAGCTTAATGAAATTAAAACACATTGGGCTAATACCTTTGCGACAAGGACAGCAAGGATTCTTCTGACGGCTTTATCTGAGCTGTGCTCCAAGTGTTCGGATAAAATGATGGAAACACTTCTAGTTTTTTTGAAAAAATTGTATGAGTCACCTCAAAAGGAACACTACTTAAATGCTAAACCGCTGGTGAGAAGGCTGATTTCTTTTTATCCGGTTGCACTGCGTCATGACTTGGTTATGCAGCTGCTAGCTTTTCCTCTGCCAGATTTGAAACGACTTAATGTTCAGCTTGATTTGCCGGATCCGTTCGAAGCACTTTCGGCATCCGCAAGTGGATATGAAACGAACTCCGATAGGTCTTACAAGGAAGTTGAACAGCTGATTGCTTTGGCGCAAAGAAGCGATGAGAATTTAAGCGCATTAAATCGTTTGCTTTATTGTGGGGCACACGGGCTGTTAACTCTTGAACAGAAGAAATGGTTAGGTGGTTTTATTTGGAAAAATGGCAAGCCGTATCTTCCACCATACTGGCTTGATACTGTTTGTCTTAAGCTTCCATCCCAGTATGAAGTGGAGGAGGTTCGATACCTCTGCCAATCTATCACGAACAAAATAGCACAAAACACATCCGGGGCAATTCGTTTTCCGGGAGGAGATGCGGTCTTTACTGAACTTATAAATGTTTCTCTTCCTCATGCAGATGACTTTACTCCAGAGGAGACGAGTGCGATTCTTGAGTATAGTAATAAACGAATTACGGCGCTATCTGAAAATATAAACCGAGAAGTAGATATTTTTGGTGATAAAGGCATGTTTGTTTCTCAAATATATCAGATACTGCACGCTCTTTGGATTTTTACTACTCTTCGTTCGCAGTGGACACCGACAGAAAAGGACTGTGCTGTAATGTCGGCAATCATAACTCAATGTGACTCACATCATATCAGCCATCATGGTATAAAGCGATATTGGTCCATATTTTTGAAGCAGAACTTTGAATCAAAAATGGATTTGGAGCATTCTTTGCGATCTGCTGATACCAAACGTGCGCACAGCTGTTATAATGTCCTTGCAACTACAATATGTAATCCGGACAAAAGGTTGCTTCCAGATGATGAGCTTTGCATAGGATTAGAAGTTGCTGCTCAACAGATTGCTTGGGGTGTTCCTAAACAGTTGGTGTCCGCCTTACAGACTGTTTCTCATGCAGTACAATATCGCTCCGATTTGTTAACGATGCAATCTATGGAACTCATATTGACCGGTCTTTCTCAGCTTGTGGAACAAACTCGGATTTCTTCGGATGATACAGTAAAATCGGCATCAGACAAAGGTAGTATTCGTAAATGGGCTGTGATTCTTGCAACAAAAATAGATGCTGGAAAAATTTCTAAAGATGGACAAGAAATCATAAAAGATTGGAGTGCTGTTAGCCAAGATAAGGATGAGTTCGCCGAAATCAGGAATGGCCAGCGATAATGAATCAAAGTGTCCATGTCTGGATGTGAAAATTTCTTACCTGAACTCTAAAATGGCAGGATTGTTCTAAATGGCAAACAGCCGCTCAGCAAGGCCATAATGGCCAACTGCTGTGCGGCTGTTGTTGTACTTATAGCTATACTTACGCCAGATGGAGTTTCTCTTTCAGCGCATCCTGAAGGACGCCGGAAAAGTTGATGTGTGCCGATTCGGCGGCATCGTTGAGCCAGCCGGGAATGGAAAGGGTTTTCTTTACGGGTCTGTACCGCTTTTCGTACTCTTCCATATCGAAAGGCACCATCACCACAAAATCTTCCGGGTCAACATGGAGCGCAGAAGGGACAGAAGGCTCCGGGCAGACTTTGCAATCTTCCAGCATAAGGCCGATGGCATCCTGTGCCATGCGGACAGCTTCGTCCATGGTATCGCCTTGGGTGAAGCAGCCCTCAATATCGGGGATCTCAACAGAGTACCCGGTTTCTTCCGGGTGAAAAATTGCAGGATAGAAAATAGCGTTCATAATGTGACCTCACCTTTTATAATTCAACAAACAATCAATGTACCTTCACTTAACAGGCCTACATTATTGGTTGGAAATTGTAGAATAGTCTATGCAGTGCTTCGCAGTTTCAGAATATGAAGTCTACAATCATCATATTCTTACTTTTTGAGTCCGGCTAATTTGAGAATGTTTTTCTCGGTGCCGGGCTTTAGATCCTTTGCGTGAAATGGAACGACAGTGGTTTTGTTGGTAGTTGGGTTATGGTACTTATAGTGTGACCCATTTGCACTGACTAAAACAAAGCCGTTCTGCTCCAGCAAGCGAATCATTTGCTTGGGAGTCATCGGCATGGCGGGTGCCCCTCCTTTCTTTCAGGACTGTATCTTTATTGTATACGTATTTTACGTATTTGTCAAGAGGGCAAAAACAGCCGCCCAGCGACCTTACGGTCTCGCTGGGCGGCTTATTTTTTGCGTTTCCACAACAGATATTCTTCGTAGCGGTGCATCTCGTTCTGTTCTTCTTCGGTCAGGCGCTGGCGCTGTTTGCGGGCCTCGTCCGAGGGGTCGATGTCGGTCAGACCCAGCAGGTAGTCGGCGGAGGTGCCGTAGAGCTTGCAGATGGCAAGCAGCGCGTCACTTGGCGGCAGGTTCTTTTCCTGCTCCCATGCACGGACAGCCCAGACCGAAAAGCCGATCTTATCTGCAAGGATTTGTTGTGTGTCATCATTTAACTTGCGAAGTTCAGCCAGCCGTTCCCCGAACATAGTTTTCCCACCCTTCTTTACCTACTAGTATATGTGGCACTACTACTTTCTATAAAAAGTGGTGTAAATATGCTAGACATGAACAAAAGTAGCAGTATAATACTAGTATAGGGCGAAACTAGTGAAATGATGCTACTTCCGCCGCAACGCTAAGGCAAAGCGAGGAATACCCGTTGGAACAACTGATCGACTTTCACGCACCGGAAGTGCAGGCGGTGCTGGATACACTTCTGAAAGACCGCTCCACCGGTAAAAACATCATCTGGGCCACCGATCCGCCGGAGGAACTGCAAACGGTGATGTACGAGCCTGTCACGGATAAATCCCAGATCACCACCCAGCAGCTCGGGCTGACCCACTACGAGGTGGTGCTGCCCCGGATGATGAAGCAGACCGACACCCAGCAGCAGCGCACCCGCAAAAAAGGCGAGGTGTTCAGCCCCGCATGGGTCTGCAACAAGATGAACAACGCACTGGATGCCGACTGGTTCCGTGGGCTGGGGGCAGAGGAGAGCGCCGGGCAGTTCACGGTGGAGCTGCCCCAAGGCTGGCAGACGGTGGAAACGCCGGTGCAGTTCCCGGCCTGCGGGGGCAAGACCCCGGCATGGGTGCAGTATGTGCAGAGCCGCCGCTTGGAGGTGACCTGCGGCGAAGCCCCCTTTCTGGCGTCCCGGTACGATGCCGCCACCGGCGAGATGATCCCGGTAGCCCGGCGCATTGGCATTCTGGACCGCAAGCTGCGGGTGGTAAGCGAGAACGCCGCCACAGAGGACGAGTGGCGCAAATATGCCACCCATGCGGTGCAGTCTACCTACGGCTACGAGTATCAGGGCGATAATCTTTTGTTGGCGCGGGTCAACCTGCTGCTGACCTATGCAGAGCATCTGCAAGCCCGCTGGCAGCGCAAGCCCACAAAAGAGGAACTGCAAACCATCGCCACCATCATCAGCTGGAACCTGTGGCAGATGGACGGCCTGCACCTGTCCGTGCCCGGCGGCAAGCCCCAGCCGGAGGCAGAACAGCTTGACCTCTTTTCCATGTTCGGGGCGGCAGAGCCGCAGCCGCCCACGGTATCCTGTAAAGTGAAAAACTGGCGCAAGGGCAGCCATGGAACCGCCCAGAACTTTGAAACCATTCAGGAAGGGAGTACCAGCATGAAGTTTGATTATGTCATCGGAAACCCACCGTATCAGGATGAAACCCTTGGCGATAATGGAACGTTTGCACCGCCAGTATATAACAAATTTCTGGATGCGTCTTATGAGATAGCAGAAAAAGTAGAGATGATTCATCCGGCACGCTTTCTGTTCAACGCTGGCTCTACGCCGAAAGCATGGAATGAAAAAATGCTGAATGACGACCATCTCAAAATCCTTTATTATGAAGCTGATAGTAGCAAAATGTTTGTGAACACAGACATTAAAGGCGGTATTGTGGTTTCGTACCGCAATATGTTAGAGCAATATGGTGCAATAGGAACATTTACACCCTATGAAGAATTAAATAGGATTCTTTGCAAAGTCAAGCCTGCAATAAAAGTACCATTGAGCACCATGATTTCGGGCAGAGGTGTATATAAACTATCCGCTGCGGCTTTGGAAGAACACCCGGAAATTGAAAGGATTCAATCAAAAGGTCATAAATACGATGTGGGGTCAGGTGCTTTTAAAATTCTGAAAGACATTGTGTTCTTTGAAGAAAAGCCCGTAGATACTAACGAATATGTTGCATTTCTCGGACTTGTAAATTTGAAAAGAGTGTACTATTGGACAAAGTTGAAGTATCAAAACCCACCCAAAAGCTTTGCGGAATATAAAGTGTTCATTCCTCAGGCAAGTGGAAGCGGAGCATTGGGCGAAGTAATGTCAAGTCCGCTTGTTGAAGCTCCTTTTGTTGGAGCAACTGAAACATTCCTTTCAATTGGTGGCTTTGAAACTCGAAGCGAAGCGGAAAACTGTCTGGCTTACATAAAGACTAAATTCGTGCGAGCAATGCTTGGAGTATTGAAGATTACGCAAGCAAATACCCGAGAAAAATGGAAATACGTTCCCCTTCAAGACTTTACCACCCATTCCGACATTGATTGGAGCAAGTCGGTGGCGGAGATCGACCGGCAGCTTTACCGCAAGTATGACCTGACCGCAGACGAGATCGAATTTATCGAGACCCATGTAAAGGAGATGGCATAATGGCTGGCATAACCCTGCGCACTGCCCGGCAGGTGGTGCCCATGATCTACGCCTATACCACCCCGGAAATTGCCCGGCACAACGGCTGGACGAAGATCGGCTACACCGAGCAGTCGGTGGACAAACGCCTGAAACAGCAGACCCACACCGCCGATGTGCTGTTCCACGAGGAGTGGCGGGGCAATGCCGTCTACGATGACGGCAGCGGCGAGGTGTTCACCGACCACGATTTCCACGCCTACCTCCGCAAGCTGAACGTGGAGAACGACCGCAAAAACGAGTGGTTCCATCTGGATGGGCAGCAGTCCCGGCGGTATTTTCAGGATTTCCGCATGAACCGGGGCCGGGTGCAGCTGGATGCCGCCATCGCCTACACCCTGCGGGAAGAGCAGGCAAGGGCTGTCCGCGACACCAAGACCTATTACCAGAGCCACCCCGGCGGAGAATACCTCTGGAACGCCAAGCCCCGCTTTGGCAAGACCCTTTCCGTCTACGACTTCTGCAAGCAGGTCGATGCACAGACGGTGCTCATCGTCACCAACCGCCCCGCCATCGCCAATAGCTGGTACAGCGACTATGTGCGCTTTCTGGGCAGGGAGTCCGGCTATCTGTTCGTCAGCCATGTGGATGCCCTTGCCGGGCAGCCCCATGTGCTGGACGAGCAGGGCTATCTGGATGCCGCCGCACAGGGCGAGGAATTGTATAAGCGCATTGAGTTCGTCAGCCTGCAGGATATGAAAGGCTCCAAGTATTTCGGCGGCGAGTACGACAAGCTGCGCCATCTGACCGAGCTGAACTGGGATGTGCTGGTCATCGACGAAGCCCACGAGGGCGTGGATACCTACAAGACCGACCTTGCCTTTGACCGCATCCGCCGCAAGTTCACGCTGCACCTGTCCGGCACGCCTTTCAAGGCACTGGCGAACGATAAATTTGCCGGGGATGCCATCTTCAACTGGACCTACGCCGACGAGCAGGCCGCCAAGCGGAACTGGCAGGGTGAACCGGGGCAGCAGAACCCCTACGCCAATCTCCCCATGCTCAACCTTTACACCTACCAGATGTCCGAGATCATCCGGGACGAGATCCGGCAGGGCGTGGAGATCGACGGTGAAACGCAGGAATTTGCCTTTGACCTGAACGAGTTCTTCAAGGTGAAGCCCAGCGGCAGCTTTGAACACGAGGCTGAGGTGGATCACTTTCTGGATGCTATGACCACCCAGAACAAGTTTCCGTTTTCCACCCCGGAGCTGCGTGCCGAACTGAAGCACACCTTCTGGCTGCTGAACCGGGTGGACAGTGCCAGAGCGCTGGCGAAAAAGCTGCAGGCGCACCCGGTATTCCGGGACTATGAGGTGATCCTTGCCGCCGGTGACGGCAAGCTGGACGACACGGACGAGAACCAGAAGAGCTTTGACCGGGTAAAAGCCGCCATCGCCCACCACGAAAAGACCATCACCCTGTCGGTGGGGCAGCTGACCACCGGTGTCACCATCCCGGAGTGGTCGGCGGTGCTGATGCTCTCCAACCTGAAAAGCCCGGCGCTGTATATGCAGGCGGCGTTCCGTGCCCAGAACCCCTGCCTTTTCCACGAAAACGGCACCTTCCGCCGCAAAGAGAACGCCTATGTGTTCGATTTTGACCCTGCCCGCACCCTGCTGATCTACGAGCAGTTCGCCAACGACCTTTCACAGGACACCGCCAGCGGCAAGGGCGACACCGAGGAGCGCAAGGCGCACATCCAGAATCTGCTCAACTTCTTCCCGGTCATCGGCGAGGACGAGGAAGGGGAGATGATCCCGCTGGATGCAGAAAAAGTCCTCAGCATCCCCCGGAAGATCAAGTCTAAAGAAGTGGTGCGGATGGGCTTCCAGAGCAACTTTTTGTTCCAGAACATTTCCAACGTGTTCAGTGCGCCGCAGGAGGTGCTGGACATTCTGCAAAACTTCCAGCCCATCAGCGAAGCCAAGGCAAAGCCCATCCAGATCACCCCGGAGACCGGCGCAGACCTCTCCCTGAACGACAAGGGCGAGGTGGATTTGGACGAGGGCTACGTCATCGGCAAGGCAGCGGATGTGTTCGGGACGAAGATTTACGAAAGCACTCCCGCACTGGACACCGCCCTGCAAGACCTGACCGATGCCCCGGTTCCTGCCAAAGAAGAGCATCTGGAACCCCTGAAAAAGAGCATTACCAAGGAGATCATCACCCCAATGGTGGAGCAGGCAAAGCAGGAGTACGGCCGGGACCTGAAGCTGTCCGACCAGAAGCGATTTGAGAGCACCGCCAAGGCCAAGATGGACGTGGCGGTGAACAAGGTGGTGGACAACTACCGCATCGACCAGAGCCAGCTGGAGACCCAGCGCACCCAGCAGCTGCAAAGCTGCACCACCGCCCAGCAGCGCCAGCAGGTGAACCGGGAGTTTGACGCAAAGCAGCAGCAGAGCACCGCTGCCCTGATGGAGACCTTGCAATCCACCATCCAGCAGACGGCGCAGGAAATGCAGCAGACCATCGTGCGCACCGTGGAGACCAACCAGAAGGAGCAGGAGAAAAAGGGCTACGAGGACACCGTCCGTGACCATCTGCGGGGCTTCTCCCGCACCATCCCGTCCTTCCTCATGGCCTACGGCGACGAGACCGTGACGCTGGCAAACTTTGACCGGATCATCCCGGACAAGGTCTTTCAGGAGGTCACCAGCATCACGCTGGAACAGTTCCGCTTTTTGCGGGACGGCGGGCCGTACATCAACCAAGCCACCGGACAGGAGGAGCACTTTGCAGGCCACCTGTTCGACCCGGTGGTGTTTGACGATTCGGTGAAGGAGTTCCTGAACCTGAAGGTCAAGCTGGCGGATTACTTTGACGAGAGCCGCACCGAGGATATCTTCGATTACATCCCGCCCCAGAAAACCAACCAGATCTTTACCCCCAAGTGGGTGGTGAAAAAGATGGTGGATCTGCTGGAGCAGGAGAACCCCGGCTGCTTCGATGACCCCGGCAAGACCTTCCTGGATCCCTACATGAAGTCCGGCCTGTACATCACGGAAATCGTCAAGCGCCTTTACCGCAGCGAAAAGATGCGGCAAGCCTTCCCGGACGATAACACCCGGCTGGAACATATCTTTGCCAAACAGGTCTATGGCCTTGCCCCGACCGAGATCATCTACCGCATTGCCATCAGCTACATTCTGGGCTTTGCAAGGAATCACGGCATCACCGCCCACCATATCCGTCAGGCGGATACGCTGGAATTTGCCAAGGCGGGTACCATGGAAAGGGAACTGGATAAGATTTTCAGAGACTGACAAATAGAATACAGCATAAAACCAAAGGCGGCTGTCTGCATGGGTGCAGATAGCCGCCTTTTTGCTATGCTTGTTACAAAAACGAAAGCTGCTGAACGTCAGGCAGATCGTTTTCAGGTGTGGAATGAT
>CAKTCY010000018.1 GCA_934540955.1 uncultured Faecalibacterium sp. | reverse complement strand
CCCGGTTCTGTCCATCCCCACAAGGTCTTCGAGTCTCAGGTCTACGTTCTGACCAAGGACGAAGGCGGCCGTCACACTCCCTTCTTCTCCAACTATCGTCCTCAGTTCTACTTCCGTACCACTGACGTGACCGGCATCATCACCCTGCCCGAAGGCACCGAGATGTGCATGCCCGGCGATAACGTCATGATGCACGTTGAGCTGCTGACCCCCGTTGCTATGGAAGAGGGCCTGCGTTTCGCTATCCGTGAGGGTGGCCGTACCGTTGGTTCCGGCGTTGTTGGCAAGATCGTTGAGTGATTTTGTCCTTGAACGTAAGTTCCAAGGCTAACTAGCAATTATAAAGACCTTCCCGTTCCGGAGAGCGGGAAGGTCTTTTTTGTTTGTTTATGGCAGCTGTAAGCGGTTTTGTTTCACAGCTCTTTTACCGGGTCAGGGCGCTGTAGCAGTCTGCAAAGGCGTGCAGAAAGGCGGTCACTTCCTCCTCTGTGGTAAGGTGGCTCAGGCTGATGCGCCAAGAGGAAAGGGCGTTGCGCCGGTCCTGACTGACCGCCAGCACTGCCCGGGAGGGCAGTCCGTCGGACGAACAGGCCGATTTGACCGAGACACACACCCCGCGTGCGTCCAATTCCCGCTGGAACACGGTGCCCTTTACGCCCTGTACGCTCAGGTTCAGGATATGAGGCACAGCGTTTGCGGGGCTGTTGATGCGCACCCTTGGATAGCGGGCCAACTCTGCGCGCAGCCGGTCATTCAAGCTGCGTACGGCTGCGGTGCGGGTGGGCAGCTCCGCAGTAGCTTTTTCCAAAGCCAGCGCCAGCGAGCAGGCAAGCGCTACGGTGGGCGTGCCGCTGCGGTAGGGAGTAGTGCTCTCTCCGCCGTGGATGAGGGGCGGCAGTGCCAGTCCCAGCCGCTTTACCAGCACACCGATGCCGTTGAGCCCGTAAAGCTTATGGGCCGTCAGGCTCATGGTGTCTATGCCCTCAAACTGCACAGGAATTTTCCCCACAGCCTGTGTGGCATCCACATGGAAATGGCAGTTGGGATACGCCTTTAAAAGCGCTGCGATCTCTGCAATGGGCTGCACTACACCTAACTCGCTGTCCACGGCGGTCACAGCCACCAGTACGGTGTCCGGACGCAGCCGCTTTTTCAGGTCTGCAAGGTCCACCGTGCCGTCTGGCAGGAGGTCCAGCAGTTCCACCTCGTACCCCTGCTTTTGCAGCGCCTCCAGACTGCCGCTGACGGACGAATGCTCCAGCGGGGTAGAGAGGATATGCCTGCCCGTTGTGCTTCCCAGCGCTGCCAGCCCCTTTACGGCAAGGTTGTTGGCTTCGCTTGCACCGGAGGTATAGATAATGCCCGCAGGCGGTGCCCCCAGACAGCGGGCGATGCTGCGGGTCGCCTCGTTTATAGCAGCCTTTGCGGCAGCACCTGCCTGATGGTAGGCGTTGGCGTTGCCCGGGTAACGCCGCTCGGCTTCGCAGAAGCATTGCAGCACCGCCTCGTCCACGGGGGTGTTGGCAGAATAATCCAGATAAAGCATAGAGCCTCCTGTGATATCAACACATTATGATAGTAGGAAATAAGAACAGGCTCTATTATAGGCGATTCCGCCCCAAAGCGCAACCCCTGCAGCCGGCGGCGCGGCGCAACAGGCAAGAAAAAGCTGTCAACACCTTGCTGGAAAGCCCAAAATCTGCTATACTTATAAAAAAGGCCGCGGCGCTGCTGCTGCCTTGCCGGAGCGGTTTCCGGTTGTTGGAAGGAACACAAAAAGAAGGGGAGGAGCACAATGTTCGAGCGCGAGCGACTGCATAGCTGCTTCTTTCCCGTTTTTGTGTGGAGGTCTTGTTCCTGAAATTCAGAGGCACTGCTGTTTCAACGGCAATGCCTCTTTTTTTGGGGATAACAGTACAGGAGGTTTTCTATGAGCGAAAAGATCGATTACTCCAAGGGCGTATACGACGCCAAAAAGCTGGGCACCGGCCGGATGTTCATTCTGGGTGTGCAGCATATGTTTGCCATGTTCGGCGCAACGGTTCTGGTGCCGCTGCTCACCGGCCTGAGCGTTTCCACTACGCTGCTGTGTGCCGGTCTGGGCACGCTGCTGTTCCACCTCATCACCAAAAAGAAGGTCCCGGCATTCCTCGGCTCCTCCTTTGCGTATCTGGGCGGCTTCTCCATCGTCGCTCCCATGCTGGCTGATGCCGACGGCAACCTGACCGTTGCCAACACCAAGATGCTGCCCTATGCCTGCGCTGCCGTTGCGTTCTCGGGTCTGGTCTATCTGGTGGCCAGCCTGCTAATCTCCACCTTTGGCATCCGCCGCATCATGAAGTTCTTCCCGCCGGTGGTCACCGGCCCCATCATCATCTCCATCGGCCTGATCCTTGCCCCCTCTGCCATCACCAACTGCCAGTCCAACTGGCTGCTGGCCTTCGTGGCACTGGGCACTGTCATCGTGTGCAACATCTGGGGCAAGGGCATGGTCAAGATCCTGCCCATCCTCATCGGCGTGCTGGTCTCCTACGCAGTGGCACTGGTCACCGGCGCAGTGGACTTCCAGAAGATCTCCGAGGCCGCTTGGCTGGGCATCCCCCTGCACAAGGAGGCTATGGGTCTGTTTGCCATTGACGGCAGCCCGGAGTTCATCAGTGCACTGTTCACCATCATCCCCATCGCACTGGCTACCATGATGGAGCACGTTGGCGATATCGCCGCCATCAGCGCTACCGTCGGCCACAACTATATCAATGACCCCGGCCTGAACCGCACCCTGATGGGCGATGGTCTGGCCACCACCATGGCCGGTCTGCTGGGCGGCCCCGCCAACACCACCTACGGTGAGAACACCGGCGTGCTGGCACTGAGCAAGATCTACGACCCGCTGGTCATCCGCATTGCTGCTGTGCTGGCCATCATCCTGAGCTTCAGCCCCAAGTTTGAGGCTGTCATCAACACCATCCCCACCGGCATCATCGGCGGTATCAGCTTTGTGCTGTACGGCATGATCTCAGCCATCGGTGTGCGCAACGTGGTGGAGAACCGCGTGGACTTCACCAACAGCCGCAACCTGATCGTTGCTGCCGTCATTCTGGTGTGCGCACTGGGCTTCAACTCTGTGGGCGGCGTTGGCTTTACCGTTGGCGGCGTCACCATTAACCTGTCCGGTCTGGCTGTGGCTGCGATCGCAGGTATCCTGCTCAACGCCATCCTGCCCGGCAACGACTACGAGTTTGACGCTACTGCCGGCTCCGACGCTGCTACCAGCGGCAACCTGCAGGTGTGATCCTAGGTAATGCTTCTAGTTTTCCGCAATGGAATTTGGGCATCCTGCCAGATTTCAATAAGTAGGAATAATTCTTAAAAATATACTTGACTAACTAGGAATTATTCGCTATAATAGAGCCATGGAAAGGGAAGTGCACAAAGCACAAGGCTCCTCTCCATGGCTCTTTCTATATCCGGCAGCACAGCTGCCCAGCATAGAAGCAACAGGCGGGTGGTTTCCGTCCTGTATCGTTTTTAACAGATCGAATGGAGGTAAATTCTTATGAAGAAATACGTTTGCACCGTTTGTGGTTATATCGCTGAGGGTGAGATCCCCGCTCAGTGCCCCGTTTGCAAGGCTCCCGCTTCCGCTTTTGTGGAGAAGACCGGCAACACCTACGTCACCGAGCACGTTGTAGGCATCGGCAAGGCTGAGGGCGTGCCGCAGGAGATCGTGGATGGTCTGCGCGCAAACTTCGAGGGCGAGTGCAGCGAGGTCGGTATGTATCTGGCTATGGCTCGTGTGGCAGAGCGTGAGGGCTACCCCGAGATCGCCGAGGCCTACAAGCGCTATGCTTACGAGGAGGCTGACCACGCATCTCGCTTTGCAGAGCTGCTGGGCGAGGTCGTGACCGACAGCACCAAGAAGAACCTGATGATGCGTGCCGAGGCCGAGTGTGGCGCCTGCGCAGGCAAGATGGATCTGGCCAAGAAGGCTAAGGAGCTGAATCTGGACGCCATCCACGACACCGTCCATGAGATGGCGAAGGATGAGGCCCGTCACGGCCGCGGCTTCGAGGGCCTGCTGAAGCGCTACTTCAACACCGAAGTCTGATAAGGGTTCCCCGGTTATCTATACTGCCCGCTGCAAGGATATTCCGCCTTGCAGCGGGCTTTTTACGCCCTCCCGTAAAAAAGCAAACGGGGAAAATCCACAGATTTTCCCCGTTTGCAAATATAAAATAATTTTTCCTCTGAAGATGCGCAAAGCGAACGCGGCGCGCATTCAGAATCGTCCCGCTAAAAAAGGCAGCTGCGCAGAATTTCGCGCAGCTGCCTTTTGCATTTTCGCCTTACTGGATGCCGGTAACAGGGTAGTCCTGTGCCTCTACGGCCTTCTTCAGCACCTCATCGTCCACCTCTGCGTTCAGGGTAACGATGGCAGTACCGGCTTCGTGGCTGACAACAGCCTCGTCCACCTGCGGCAGAGCCTCCAGTGCCTTCTTGACGCGGGCTTCACAGTGGGGGCACATCATGCCTTCTACAGTCAGGGTCTTTTTCATAGCGGTCTCCTCCTTTTGATTGGATGCAGTTGTATCTTCCTCCGCTGCGGGCTGCACAAGGGCAGCGGGCAGGGCAGGGACGTGTTTGGGCGGGTGGTCGCGCTTTGCGCTGTGCAGGTCAAACAAATTCAGCCGCAAAGCATTGCTCACTACGCAGAAGCTGGAAAGGCTCATGGCAGCCGCGCCGAACATGGGATTCAGCGTCAGCCCCAAGGGAATGAACACACCGGCTGCCAGCGGGATGCCGATGATGTTGTAGATGAACGCCCAAAACAGGTTTTCGTGGATGTTGCGCAGGGAAGCGCGGCTCAGCCGGATAGCGGCAGGCACGTCCGAAAGCTTGGAGTTCATCAGTACTACGTCCGCAGCGTCGATGGCTACGTCCGTGCCTGCGCCGATGGCAATGCCGGTGTCAGAGCGGGTCAGAGCAGGGGCGTCGTTGATGCCATCGCCCACCATAGCCACCTTGCCGTACTTTTGCAGCTGCCGGATAACGGCTTCCTTGCCCTCCGGCAGCACTCCCGCGATCACCTCGTCCACCCCGGCCTGTCGGCCAATGGCCTCGGCAGTGCGCTGGTTGTCGCCGGTCAGCATCACCACACGGATGCCCATATTCCGCAGCTCCCGGATGGCCTGCGGGCTGTCCTCCTTGATGGTATCAGCCACCGCGATAACGCCCAGCAAATGCTCTGCGCCGCCAAAGAAGAGGGGGGTTTTACCCTGCGCAGCCAGTGCGGCGGCCTGCGTTTGCAGCGCTGCGGGGATAGCGACCTTTGTGCTAATAAAAGCAGCGTTGCCGCCAAAGATCTCCTTACCCTCCAGCTTGGCAGTAAGGCCGTTGCCCGGCAGGGCGGTAAAATCGGTAACAGAGGGCAGCTCCAGCTGCTTCTCCTCTGCATAGGCCAGCACTGCCCGCGCCAGCGGGTGTTCGCTGCGGCCCTCCAGCGCGGCTGCCAGCGTGAGCAGCTCGGTCTCGGTCACGCCTGCAGCGGGCAGAAGGTCGGTGACAGTAGGCTCGCCGCAGGTGATGGTGCCTGTCTTGTCCAGCGCCACGATGCGGGTTCGCCCGGCCTCCTCCAGCGCCGCAGCGGTCTTGAACAGGATGCCGTTCTTCGCGCCCAAGCCGTTGCCCACCATAATGGCCACCGGCGTTGCAAGGCCCAGCGCACAGGGGCAGCTGATGACCAGCACCGAGATGCCCCGCGCCAGCGCGTAGCCGACATCCCGTCCCAGCAACAGCCAGACAAGGGTGGTGACCACCGCAATGCTGATGACTGTAGGCACAAAAAAGCCGGATACGGTATCCGCGATCTTTGCAATGGGGGCCTTGGTGGCAGCGGCATCGCTGACCATGCGGATGATCTGCGCCAGCGTAGTGTCCTCGCCCACGCGGGTGGCGCGGCACTGCAAATAGCCGGACTGGTTGGTGGTGGCGGCGCTTACCTTATCGCCCACGGCCTTGTCCACCGGGATGCTCTCGCCGGTCAGGGCGCTCTCGTTCACGGCGCTGCTGCCCTCCAGCACAATGCCGTCCACCGGGATGTTCTCGCCCGGGCGCACCACAAAGATATCCTCCTTCTGCACCTGCTCAATGGGCACGGTCACCTCGGCACCGTCCCGCAGCAGGGTAGCGGTCTTGGGGGCAAGCTTCATCAGACTCTTGAGCGCATCGGTGGTCTTGCCCTTGGAGCGGGCTTCCAGCATCTTGCCCACCGTGATAAGGGTCAAAATCATGGCGGCAGACTCAAAATAGAACTCCATCATGTAGTGCATGACCAGTTCCTCGTTGCCGTGCAGCTGCGCATCGGTCATGGCAAACAGGGCGTAGGTGCTCCACACAAAGCTTGCCATCGAGCCCATAGCCACCAGTGTATCCATGTTGGGGGAGCGGTGCACCAGCCCCTTGAAGCCGTTGATAAAAAACTTCTGGTTGATCACCATCACAATGCCCGCCAGCAGCAGCTGTACCAGACCCATGGCGATGTGGTTGCCGTCAAACCAGCGGGGCAGCGGCCAGCCCCACATCATGTGCCCCATGGAAAAGTACATCAGCACCAGTAAAAAGCCCAGCGAGGCGATGAGCCGCCGCTTCAGCTTGGGTGTTTCGTGGTCGGCCAGCGCGTCCAGTTCTGCGCTGGTACTGGCGGCTGCGGCAGCCTTTTTGGGGCTTGCACCGTAACCGGCCTGCTCCACGGCGCGGATAATGGCGGCATCCTCTGCGGTGCCCTCCACCCCCATGGAGTTTGTCAGCAGGCTTACTGAACAGCCGGTAACACCCGGCACACTCTTCACGGCCTTTTCCACCCGGGCAGAGCAGGCCGCGCAGCTCATGCCGGTAACGTTGAATTGTTCCATTGTGTTTTCTCCTTGTGATCAGTTTGCCCGGCGTGCGGTCATTTCATCAGCTTGGGCAGCAGCCGGAGCAGCTCTTCCAGCTTTTCGTCGCTGCCGGCACGCAGGTCGTCCGCCACGCAGCTGCCGATGTGCTGTGCCAGCAATTCCCGGGAAAAGCTGTTCAGCGCCGCATTGGCTGCGGCCACCTGCACCAGAATGTCCACGCAGTAGGCTTCCTTTTCCAGCATCCCGCGGATGCCGCGCACCTGCCCTTCAATGCGGTTCAGCCGGTTGAGCAGAGCCTTGTATTCCTCCGGGCTGCGCTCCTTGTGGCGGCAGCAGCAGGGGACAGCAGTATCTGCCGCAGCGTCCGCTTCCGGTGCAGCATCGCAGCAGCAACAGTGCTTTTTGGTCTCTTCCATATCGGAATCGCTCCTTTCATAAACCCCCGTGGGGTATATTTTTCTTGCAACAGCAGTATAGCACATAATATCCGACAATTCAAGTAGGAAATAAAAATTGTATGGCGAAACCGTAGGTCGCTTTTAGAAAAATTAGTAAAAATATGGTGCAAAGGGGAACAAACCTTCTCGTGAAAATGCGTTTGTCGCGGCCCGCAGGCCGCGACAAACGCGAAATATAAAATAGTTCTTCCTCTAAACATGGCCAGAGCGCACGCGGAGGCCATTCAAAACCGCTGCATATAAGAAAACGAGGGAAGGCCCGCAGGCCTTCCCTCGTTAAAACCTCTTACTTTACTTCCAGAATGCGCGGTGCAAACAGGCTCCACATCTTGCCCCACCAGTACCAGTCGTGGGAGACGTCACCGCCCCAGAGCTCCAGATGTGCGGGCATTCCCTGCTCCTTCAGCAGCTCGGCCAGTGCCTGCGTGTCGTCCAGTGCATCGCCCTCGTAGGCACCCTGACCGGCGCAGAGGATCAGGCTGTTCTCCTCAGCCTTGGCCAGCGCCGGCTTGTTGGCGATGCCGTTCTCCTGCAGATAGGCAAGGGGAGCGCAGCGCAGCACCATGTCGTCGCTGTCGGTGCCCCAGAAGCGGGTCAGGTCGTAGATACCGCCCATGCCCACAGCACCGGCAAACAGGGTGGGACGGCGCAGACGGCAGTGGACGGCATGGTAAGCGCCCAAGTCCACACCGGCAGTCCAGATCCGGGTGCCCTTTTTGGCGTTGTTCAGGGTCAGAATGCGGGGAGCCAGCTCAGCGGTCAGGTAGACGAAATACTTCTCCTGCAGCTCGGCGCGGCGGCGCTGGGGCAGATCACCGTTCAAAAGGCCCTCGCCGTCCACGGCATCTGCGCAGAACAACTGCACCTTGCCCTCGTTCAGCAGCTGGGCAATGGCATCGGGCATCCCGTTGTTTTCCCAGTCGTAAAAACGGCCGCCGCGGGCGGGCAGTGCCAGCACCGGCACACCGGCGTGACCGTACACCTTAAACTCCATCTCACGGCCCAGAACCGTGCTCCACTCTTTGTAATAGGTACCCTGGATCATAAATCAAGCACTCCTTATTTTATCATTCACCGGCTCGGGCACAGTCGCTGCGCACCGGTGCCGGATTTGGAAGCTATAATCAGACAAACTGGTTGCGCTGCGGGTCGTAATCGTAGCCCACAGCGTGCAGCTTTGCGCACAGACCGGCCTTATCGGCCTCCAGATCCTCGCACAGCGCATCGAGATCCTTATACTGATCCCGCAGCTTCAGGTTCACCACGCTCAGCAGCATGATGGGATCAACAGGCAAAGACATTTTATTCCTCTCCTTGCGGCAAATAAAAAAGCCGGCCACTCGACAAAGTGACCGGCCACATACACCAAATTAGACAGCGCGGGTAACTTTGCCAGCGCGCAGGCAACGGGAGCATGCGTAGACATACTTGGGAGAGCCCTCCACGACCGCCTTGACACGACGGACATTCGGCTTCCAGGTACGGTTGGAACGGCGATGAGAGTGAGAGACCTTGATACCAAAGGTAACACCCTTGCCGCAGCATTCACACTTAGCCATGGTAATTGCACCTCCTACAGTGAAGTATGGAATCAAAATAATCAGCTTGACTATTTTACCAGAGATGCAAAGAAAAAGCAAGTCTTTTTTTAAATTTTCTGTAGCTTTTTGCATTCCCGGCGCAGTGGGGCTTGTGCAGGGCACAAAAAAATAGTATTATAAGGGAAGAAATTCGTTTTGACAGGAGATTTACATGACCGCACAGGCAACCTATTATATCATCCGCGCACTGGTGGCGCTGGTGGCCATCCCGTTCCATGAGGCTGGCCATGCGCTGGCAGCATGGCTGCTGGGCGATGCCACCGCCAAACGCGAGGGGCGTCTTTCGCTGAATCCCTTTGCACACTTTGACCTGCTGGGCACACTGTGCATGGTGTTTGCAGGCGTGGGCTGGGCAAAGCCTGTGTCCACCAACCCCCGCAACTTCAAAAACCCCAAGTGGGGTATGGCGCTTACGGCACTGGCAGGCCCTGTGGCAAACCTTGTGCTGGCCTACCTTGGTATGGTGGCATGGAAGGTGATGTACTACTGGGCACCGGTCAATAACGCTACCATTTATATTGCCATGTTCCTGCGCTATCTGGTGCTGATGAACGTGAGCCTTGCGGTGTTCAACCTGATCCCGGTGCCGCCGCTGGACGGCAGCCGCATTCTGCTGGTGGTGCTGCCGCAGCGCATCTATTTTGGCCTGATGCGGTATGAAAAATATATCATGATCGTCATGCTGGCAGCGGTTTGGGGCGGCTTTCTGGATGTGCCGCTGTATTACCTGAACAACGTAGTGTGGTCGCTTTTGGGCGCAGGCACCGGGTATATCGATAAGCTCGCCTACGCCGTTTATGCCAGCAGCCTTGGGGCGGTGATCTGAGTGGCAGAGGAATTGACCTTCCATCTGGAGGATTTTGACGGCCCGCTGGAATTATTGCTGGCGCTGGTGGCCAAGCATAAGATGGACCTGCACAATATCCCTATTTTGCAGCTCATCGACCAGTACACCCGCACCGTGGAGCAGGCAGACCCCGACCCCGAGACCGCCAGCGCCTTCATTGAGATGGCGGCGCATCTGGTGGAGATGAAAAGCTTTCTGCTGCTGCCCCGCAGCGAAGAGGGCGAGCGCATGAAGCAGGAGCTCACCGGCCAACTCATCGAGTACGACCAGTGCCGCCGCATGGCGGCTCTGCTGCGCGCAAAAGGGGAGGCTGCCCCGGTATTCGTGCGCCGTCCCATGGAGATGGAGTGGGACAACACCTATGCGCTGCACCACGCTCCACAGATCCTAGCCGACTACTGGCAGGCGCTGGCAGGCCGCACCAAGACCCGCCGCGTGCCCACCCAGCAGCAGTTTGAGCCGCTGGTCACCGCGCCCATGGTATCGGTCACCAGCCGGGTGGTGTACATCCTGCGCCGGATGCTGGGCGGCACCGTGGCAAGGATGGAACAGCTGTTTTCCCGCAGCCAGAGCCGCAGCACCAACGTAGCTACCTTTCTGGCGCTGCTGGAGCTGGTGCGCGGCGGACGCATTGCGCTGGACGACCGGGGAGAGTTGACCATGCGCCGCACCCGCCCGGAACGCAATAAGGAGAACCCATGAATCAGAAACAAACCCTTGCCGCCGTGGAGGCCATGCTTTTTGCCTGCGGCGACCCTATAGGTGCCGATAAGCTGGCACAGGCGGTGCAGCTGCCCCAGTCCAGCGTGGATGCCGCACTGGAGACCCTGCACACCCGCTACCAGCGGGAGGACAGCGGCCTGTGTCTGCTGCATCTGAATACCCGGTGGCAGCTGGCTACCAAGACCCAATGGGCAGACTGTGTGCGCCGCGTGCTGGACAGCCGCCGCGCCGTGCCGCTTGGCCCTGCGGCCATGGAGACTCTGACCGTCATCGCCTATAATCAGCCGGTGTCCCGCGCCTTTATTGAGCAGGTGCGCGGCGTGGATTCCTCCTCCAGCGTGTCCGGTCTGCTGGAAAAGGGACTGATCGAGGAAGCTGGACGTCTGAATCTGCCGGGTCGCCCGGTCAGCTTCCGCACCACCGATACATTTTTGCGTGTGTTCGGTCTGTCCAGTCTGGCAGACCTGCCGCCGGTGCACAGCGATGCACCGGCAGATGATCCGACCGAAAGTGAGGGCTGACCCATGGGCATGGTTCTTTCCGCAGTGGGCGCTTGTCTGCTGTTCATCCTCAAGGTGGTGGGCATCCTGATGCTGATTTTGTTGGTGCTGGCGGCGCTGTTGCTGCTGTGCCCCTTCTGCGCGGATGTCTGCTGGGAAAACGATACGCTTACCGTAAAGGCCGGGGCACTGGGCATTACCTTTCCGGTGTTCCAATACCCCAAGCCGGAACCGCCCGCCCAGCCGGAGGAGCCCAAGGGCTTTACCGGCAGGCTGAAAGCAAAATTCCGCGCATGGCGCGCAGAGCGCAAGCGCAAAAAGGCTGAAAAAAAGGCTGCGCAGCCCGTAAAGCCCAAAGCTGAAAAGCCGCCCCGCCAAAAGGCAAAGATCACGCTGGATGCGCTCTGCACCATGCTGCGGGGCGCAGGGACGCTGCTGCGGGCGGTGTTTGGTGCCATCCGCTTTACAAAGATCTCGGTCTGCCTTGGCGTGCGCGGCGAGGACCCCGCCGCCGCTGCCCGCAGCTACGGCAAGCTGCAGGCATGGCTGTACCCGACCCTTGGCGTGCTGGATCGCTTTTTCTTTCTGGAATTTGACCAGCTGCGCGTTCTGCCGGACTTCGGCAGCGCCCAGCCTACCGTGCAGGACAGGGTATCCTTCCGGGTCAGCGCACAGGCGCTGTTCATCGTCATCGCCGCTGTGCGGGTGCTGTACGAGCTCTGGCGTAAAAAAGTATTGGACATTTTTATTTGAAGATGATACACTAAATCTATATCAGAATGCTTTCCGGCGGGCGAACGTCTGCACGGATGAATAAAGGAGAGTTGTTTTATGGCAGAGCATCCTATTCAGGGTCTGATGAACGTTACGATGGAGAAAATTCACCAGATGGTGGACTCCAACACCATTATCGGCAAGCCCATCACCACCGAGGATGGCATCACCATCCTGCCGGTGTCCAAGGTGAGCTTCGGCTTCGCCTCCGGCGGCACCGATTTTAACGGCAAGAACGCTGCCAACAAGGATCTGTTCGGCGGCGGCTCTGGTGCCGGTGTCAACATCCAGCCGGTGGCATTTCTGGTCATCAAGGATGGCTGCGTGCGCACCATCCAGCTGTCGGATAGCTCTAACAGCATCGACCGCGCCCTGACCATGCTGCCCGAGCTGGTGGAAAAGCTCACCACTCTGGTCAAAAAGGACGGCAAGACCCCCGCAGAGGAGCCCAAGGCAGAGTAACCCTTTATACAAATCAAGCCGCAGCCGCAGACCCTTTGGTCTGTGGTCTATATAGCCGCGCACCGTGCCCCGCAAAAGCAGGGGAGCGGTGCGCGTTTTGAGCGCCGTGAGGCGCACAAGGAGTAATATTATGGCAGAAGAACGTATTCAGAAGATCATGGCCGAGCAGGGTCTGTGCTCCCGCCGCGCCGCCGAGCAGATCATTGCCGAGGGCCGCGTCAAGGTGAACGGCCACCCGGTCAAGGTGGGCGACAAGATGGACCCCAACCGTGACGTGCTCCATGTGGATGACGAGCGCATCTACATCCAGAAAAACCAGCAGCTGTATTATCTGGCGCTGTACAAGCCCCGTGGCTATGTGACCACCGCCAGCGACGAGCTGGGACGCAAGACTGTGATGGACCTGGTCAGCGACATTCCCGCCCGCCTGTACCCGGTGGGCCGCTTGGATAAGGACAGCGAGGGTCTGCTGCTGATGACCAACGACGGTGCCTTTGCACAGGCTGTTACCCATCCGTCCGGCGGCATCTCCAAGCTGTACCGCGTTACCGTGCAGCCCCGCGCCGACGAGGCCACCATCCTCAAGCTGAGCAGCGGCGTTGTGCTGGACGACGGCACCAAGACCATGCCCTGCGCTATCAATGTGGTCACCGACGAGCCCGGCCGCACTGTGATGGAGATGACCCTGAAAGAGGGCAAGAACCGCGAAATTCGCCGGATGTGCGAGAGCGTGGGTCTTGAGGTGGTGCGCCTGAAGCGCAACGCCGAGGGTGTGGTCAAGCTGGGCATGCTCAAGCCCGGCACCTACCGCGAGCTGACCAAGGCCGAGGTGAACGGTCTGCGCGCCGCAGCCGTCAAGGGTCGTGCACAGACCCGCTCTGCTGCGCAGCAGTCTAAGGCTGCCGAGCGCCGTCCCCGCGGCCCTGTGGGTAAAAACGCACCCCGGAAGCAGAAGTAAGGAGTTATCGGATCATGGAACGAGAAACTCTGAAATCCCGTCTGGGCTTTATTCTGCTTTCCGCAGGCTGTGCCATCGGCATCGGCAACGTGTGGAAGTTTCCGTATATCGCCGGTCAGGGCGGCGGCGGTGCCTTTGTGCTGTTTTACCTGATCTTTCTGGTCATTCTGGGTCTGCCCATCATGACCATGGAGTTTGCCGTGGGACGCGCCTCCCGCAAAAGCCCGGTGCGGGCGTATCAGGCGCTGGAAAAGCCGGGGCAGAAGTGGCACATCCATGGCTACTTCACCCTCATCGGCTGCTACCTGCTGATGATGTTCTACACCACCGTGGCAGGCTGGATGCTGCACTATTTCTACATGACCGCCGCCGGAAAGCTGGCGGGGCTCAACGCTGAGCAGGTGGCCGGTAAGTTTACCGAGATGCTGGCCAGCCCCGCCACCATGACCTTCTGGATGGTATTCGTGGTGGTAGTGGGCATTCTGGTGTGTGCCAAGGGTCTGCAAAGCGGTCTGGAGCGCGTGACCAAGGGCATGATGATCGCCCTGCTTCTCATTATGGTGGTGCTGGCGGTCAACAGCCTGTTCATGCCCGGGGCAAAGGAGGGTCTTTCCTTCTTCCTTGTGCCGGACTTTGCCCGGATGCAGGAGGTGGGCGTGGTCAACACGCTGGTCTCCGCGATGAATCAGGCCTTCTTCACCCTGAGCCTTGGCATCGGTGCTATGTCCATCTTCGGCAGCTATATCGGCAAGGAGCACTCCCTGCTGGGCGAGTCTGTCCGCATCGTGGTGCTGGATACCTTTGTGGCCATCACCGCCGGCCTGATTATCTTCCCGGCCTGCTTTACCTACCATGTGGACCAGACCAGCGGCCCCAGCCTCATCTTTATCACCCTGCCCAACATCTTTGCCAATATGTCCATGGGGCGGCTGTGGGGCAGCCTGTTCTTTTTGTTCATGGCCTTTGCCGCCATGTCCACCGTGCTGGCAGTGTTCGAGAATATCATCTGCTGCGGTATGGAGCTGACCGGCTGCAGCCGCAAAAAGTCCAGTCTGGTGAACCTTGTGCTCATCATCCTGCTGTCCATGCCCTGTGTGCTGGGCTATAACCTGTGGGCATGGGATGGCTTTGCGGTGTTCGGCGGCGCTGTGCTGGATGTAGAGGATTTTCTGGTCAGCAACCTCTTCCTGCCGCTGGGCAGCCTGGTGTATCTGCTGTTCTGTGTTACCCGCTACGGCTGGGGCTGGCAGAACTACAAAAAAGAGGTCAACACCGGCGAGGGGCTCAAGGTGCAGGACTGGATGCGCGGCTACCTGACCTATGTGCTGCCGCTCATCGTGGTGTTCATCTTTGCGTTTGGCCTCTACGACAAATTTTTTGCATAAGAGATCACGGCGTCTGCTCCGTCTTTGATTGACGAACGGGCGGGACAAGTGTAATATAAAAGCATATAGGGTGCTTCTCCCGGCGGGAAACACTGCTATATGCTTTTTTGTATTCAAAAAGGAGGAAACTACCCATGCACATTCTGGTCTGTGACGATGATGCAGCCTTTGCTGCGCAGATGGACGAGTATATCTCGGAATGGTTCCGCACCCGGGAGATTCAGGTGCAGAGCACCGTCTGCACCAGCGGCGAGCAGCTGCTTGCCACCCCGGAGCTGGAGCACTACCAGCTGGCGTTTCTGGATGTGGATCTGAAAACCACCGATGGCATTGCGCTGGGGCGCAGGCTGCGGCAGCTCGCCCCGGATATCGTGCTGGTGTATATCTCGGCGTATCTGGAGTTTGCGCCGCAGGGCTATACCGTCAATGCCTACCGCTATCTGCTCAAGCGGGATATTGCCGCCCAGCTGCCCAGCTGTCTGGAGGATATCTTTTCCGGCATGACCGACCCCCGAAAAACGCTGGAGGTGCACCACAACCGCACCACCAGCGAGATCCCGCTGGATCAGATCTATTATCTGGAAAGCGCTCTGCGCCAGATCAACGTCTACGGCGATATCCCGCATCAGCCCATCTGCACCTTTTACGGCAAAATCGCAGATCTGCCTGCCATGCTGTACGAAAACGGCTTTTTGCAGGTGGGGCGCAGTGACGTGGTCAACCTGCAATATGTGCGCTCCATCCGCAACTATAAGGTGGAGCTGCGCAGCGGGGTAGAGCTGAACGCAAGCCGACAGGATTTTCCGGCTATCCGCAGCGCATGGCTGGAATGGAAGGGGCAGTTCAGCAATGAATGAAGAATTCTGGCGCTGGTATGTGTACGGTCACTGGGTCTGCTTGACCCAGTGGGTCGGCTTTATCATGGTGGAATATGCTTACCTTGGCAAAGGCAGGGTAAAGCACCCGCTGGTGTGGTCCTGTGTTATAACCATGCTCACGATGACCCTCTCGGTCGTGCGCGGCTATGGCTTTTTTACGCCGATAGCAGTGGTTTACACGCTTCTTTTTCTGTTTGTCACCGTTATGCTGTTTGGCGGTACACCGGGGCAAAAGCTTACCGCCTGTCTGATCAACGGCACCATGTGCCTGCTGGTCGAAAACAGTGCACGGTATGTCATATCGTGGATACTGAAGTGTGAGCTGCAGAAGGTCATCCGGCGTGCAGATTGTCTGATCATCATGGCAGTCACAAATCTGGTAGTCAGTGTGGGCGTTTCCTTCTTTGTGGGCAAGTGGCGTCGGCATAATGCACTGGAGCCCTTGCAGGCGCTGGCTATGAGCTTTTTCCCGGGCGTGGTCGTGGTGCTGAACATTCTGCTCATGCTCACGGATAACAACAAAATGGCCACCATGGCCACAATGGGTATGACCGTGGGGCTTACGGTGGCTGTCATGGTGCATCTGTGCATCGTGGCTATGTTTAACGATCAGGTCATGCAGCGGCGCAGCCTGCATTTTCAGGCCGAGCTGGAGCAGCAGCGGGCTTCGGCTCTGCTGGATTCCTACACCGCCCAGCGCCGTCTGACCCACGAGTTCACCAACCACATCAGCGCGCTGCGTGCTTTGCTGGAGCAGGGAGATGTGGCCGGTGCACAGGGCTATATTGCCGGTGTGGATAAGGCCGTGGCGGCCAGCACCACCATTATGGATACCCACAATCCGCTGCTGGACTCTATCCTGACCCGCAAGTACGAGGAGGCCGCTCGGCAGGGTGTAAGCGTGTATTTTGACCTGTGCGACCTGCGGGACTTCCCGCTGAGCGGGGTGGATATGGTCACCGTGCTGGCAAATCTGCTGGATAACGCCATCTATGCCGCAGCGCAGGCGTACCCGCCGGAGGTATATGTGCGGGTGCGCAAAACAGAGGAGGAATATCTTCTCTCGGTGCGCAACCGGGTGCAGCGGGACGTGGAGCTGCCGCCGGACGGTCAACTGCCCCGCACCACCCGTAAGGAGCCCGGCCACGGTATGGGGCTTTCCAACGTGCGGGACGTGCTGCTGCGCCACGGTGCGGAGTATACCCTGAGCTGCCGGGACAATTGGTTCCGCTTTACCTGTGCGGTGCCCACCGACAATTCATGACATCTGCACCGTCAGAATATGACAATTTTTGTGCAACAGAAGTGTAACTCTGCTATACTGGACGCAGTAAAGGAAGCCTTCCGTGCGGACAGGGTCGTGTTGCGGTGGGAGGGGAATACCCTCTTTTTAAAAGCCTTGTTGCTGGACGGAAAAGAGCAGCCTGCGGTGCGTGTAAGCAGGCTGTATACCTTTGCTTTCTGGGCTGTGCAGGAATGCGCGGTACCTTGCTGACGGAGCTTTCTGCGGCGGGCCTTTTGGGGGTTGCAGTCGATAAAGCTTCTCGATGCGTCGCATTTCCGGTTTTGCTTGCTGTATGGGAATGGCGTAGGCAGGCCGGAGTCTCGTGCGCTGCAAAGAGCTCCGTCAGTTTTCTTTTGTAAAAAAGGACTGCTGTACATGGGTTTTGCCCGGTATAGCAGTCCTTTTTATGTATTATGCTCTTTCGGCTATCGCTGCGCTCTGTCGATTTCCTCAAAGAAAATAAACCAACGTATAAAAAGCTTTTGATGATGGGATGCTTTCTTGGCGCGGCAGCTGCCGTTTTCCTTTGCGTCCCTCCTGTGAAAAAGCAGCTCAGCCAAGCCCGCAGGCTTGGCTGAGCTGCAAAATTAAAATGCAATTCCTTAAACTATGCGCAGAGCGAAGCGGAGCGCATTTGAAATCGTTTTGCTTCTGGCAAAAGCGCAGTTATTCCGGCTTTACCTGCAGCTCCTGCTCGCAGTAAATGCAGCGGTACTTACCGTTGGAGCTCAGCTCAAAGATCTGGTCGCACTCCTCTTCAATGCTGGAGATGCAGCGGGGGTTCTTGCACCGCACAATGTTCACCAGACGCTTGGGGGGCTTGGGCTGCTCCTTGCGGACAGCCTTGCCGTTTTCAATAATGGTCACGCTGATGTTCGGGTCCAGATAAGCCAGCACATCCAGGTTCAGCCAGGAGGCGTCGCCCTCTACCTTGATGATGTCCTTGCGGCCGCTGGCCGTCTTTTTGCTGCGTGCGTTCTGGATCAGCGCCACGCTGGCGGTGCGGTTGCCCGCAATGCCCAGCAGATCCATCAGACCAACGGCAGTGCCTGCCTTGATGTGGTCGATGACAATACCGTTCTGGATCTCGTCAATATTCAACATATCAGTTCTCCTCCTTCGGTGCCTTGGGGTCTGCAAGCCCCAGCAGGGTCATGATCAGTGCCATGCGGACGTAAACGCCGTTCTGCACCTGCTCAAAATAGGCGGCGCGGGGGTCATCGTCCACATCCAGTGCGATCTCGTTCACGCGGGGCAAGGGATGCAGCACCGCCATGGTGGGCTTGGCCTGCGACATCTTTTCGCGGGTCAGCACATAGCTGTTCTTCAGGCGGATGTAGTCCTCCTCGTTGAAGAAACGCTCCTTCTGCACGCGGGTCATATACAGGATGTCCAGCTCCGGCATGGATTCCTCCAGACTGCGGGTCTCCTTGTAGGGGATGCCGTTGGCCTCCAGCACGTCGTTGATGATATAATCCGGCACCCGCAGCTCCTCCGGGCTGATCAGCACAAAGCGGACGTTCTTGCAGCGTGCCATGGTCTTGAGCAGGGAGTGGACGGTGCGGCCGAACTTCAGATCGCCGCACAGACCAATGGTCAGATCATCCAGCCTGCCCATGCGGCGGCGGATGGTCATCAGGTCGGTCAGGGTCTGGGTGGGATGCTGATGGCCGCCGTCACCGGCGTTGATCACCGGAATGCGGGAGTAGCGGGAGGCACGCAGCGGTGCGCCCTCCTTGGGGTGGCGCATGGCAACGATGTCGGCATAGCAGGACACAACCCGGATGGTGTCGGCTACGCTTTCGCCCTTGGTGGCACTGGACACGTTCTCACTGGGGAAGCCCAGCACATGACCGCCCAGGTTCAGCATGGCTGCCTCAAAGGACAGCCGGGTGCGGGTGGAGGGCTCGTAGAACAAGGTGGCCAGTTTTTTGTGGTTGGCAACCTCCTGATAGGCGGCGGGGTCGGCGCAGATACGGTCGGCAAGATCAAGCAGCTGTGTGATCTCCTGCTGGGTGAGATCCAAAGGATCGATCAGATGACGCATGGACAGTATACCTCCGTTTAAAGTAGTTTGCGTAAGATGGAAAAATCAAAAAAGTTCGTGTAGTAGCTCAGCGAGCGCATCACCGGCCTGCACAAACGATTGAAACACACTTCGTCCAGCAGCAGCATGGCCTCGCCCGGGGCAAGACGCATGGCTGCACGGATGGCCTCGTCGCCGCAGCTGGCCTTCAGGTGCGCCACGTTGGAAGAGATCTGCTGGTGGCACTCCTGCTCCAGAATTTCAAAGATATCTCCGGTCAGGTCGATGCGGGTGTAGTCCCGGTTGCCGAACAGGCTGCGGGGCAGGTAGTCGATGGAATAGATCACCGGGGTGGTATCGGCAAGGATGCGCTTTTTGATGCAGATCACCTCGTCGCCGACTTCCAGCGCCAGCGCGTGGGCCATCTCCTCGCCTGCACGAAGAAGCATCACCTGAATGCCGTCGGCATGGGGGTAGCTGCCAAAGCTGCGGATCAGCGGGTAGTACTCCAGCTTCTGGTCCAAGCGGCTGCGCAGCCCCAGCACAGCACGGTTCACCACCGTGCCAATGCCGCGCACCCGCTCCACATAACCAGCGCGCTCCATCTCGCTCAGCGCGTCACGGATCACGGTGCGGCTTACCCCCAGCTCGGTGGCAAGGTCTACCTCGGCGGGCAGGCGGTCGGCTTGGGCATAGCGTCCGTTGGTCAGCTCCTCCAGCAGACTTGCAACAACGCGGTCACTGATCACAGCGCCGCCCAAGCGGCTGGACGATGCCAGTGCGGGATCTTTCATGGATGGTTCCTCCGTTTCCGGGCGGCAGCACCGCCCCGAACTTCATACAAACGAGCCGGGAGGATCCCTCCACAGCCCCTTCTCTCTTATTATAGCATAATTTGACATTTAGAAAAGCGTCATTTATACTGGAATCTGCTGAAAAGTACGATTTTATTTTGGAGGGCATAGTACAGATGGACTATTTTCTGCAAAAAGTAAGCGGCAAGCCCGCCCGGCAGGCCGTCACCCTGCGGCGCTGCACCCCCGCCGAGGCTCCGGCGGTGTTCGCTCTGCAAAACGAAGTGCGCGCCGCCATGCCGCACCCGGAGCAGTTTGTACCGGACACACTGGAAAACATTACCGGCTATCTGCACACCGGGATATGCATCGGTGCATGGCAGCAGGGGCGGCTGGGCGCGTACCTCATCCTGCGTCTGTGCGGACAGGGCAGTGAAAACTACGCCGCCTTTCTGGGCGTGCCGCAAAGCCAGTGGCAGCACTGGGCCAACGCAGACAGCGCGGTGGTGCACCCGGACTGGCGGGGCAACGGTCTGCAGCGCGCCATGCTGGAGGCGGCTCTGCCGCTGCTGCCGCCGCAGATCACCCATCTGGGCGCCACTGTCAGCCCGGATAACAGCTACAGTCTGCGCAATGCACAGGCTTCCGGCTTCGTCATTCGCTGCCGCCGGGAGATGTACGGCGGCTACGACCGCTATCTGCTGGAAAAGCAGCTGTAGCTCCCGGTAGTTTTTATGTACAACCATTTTGAAATGTGTTATACTATATGGTATGAATAACAGCGAAGGAAACAGGTGAAACCATGGCAGCATCTCTCGGGCAGGAATTCTGCACCCTGCGTGATACTTACATTGAAAAGCAATTCGGCCGCCTGAACGATATGCAGCGGCAGGCTGTGTTTACCACGGATGGCCCGCTGCTCATCCTTGCCGGTGCCGGCAGCGGCAAGACCACCGTGCTGGTCAACCGTATCGCCAACCTTATCCGGTTCGGCTCGGCGCACGGCTCCAAGGAAACGCCCCGTCCGGTGACCGAAGAGGACGTCAAGGCCCTGCGCACCGCCATTATGACCGGTACCGATGCCCCCAGCTGGCTGGACGGGATGCTGCGCTGCAACGCGGTGCGCAGCTGGAACGTGATGGCTATTACCTTTACCAACAAGGCGGCAGGGGAGCTGAAGGAGCGCCTGCGCCGGATGCTGGGCAGCGAGGAAGGAGACGAGGTGTTCGCCTCCACCTTCCACTCGGCCTGTGTGCGCATCCTGCGCCGCTGGGCGGAGGAGATCGGCTACCCCCGCAGCTTTACCATCTACGATACCGAGGATGCCCAGCGCGTGATGAAAACGGTGTATAAAGAGCTGAGCATTGATGATAAATTTCTGCCCATCAAGGCCGCCATCAACCAGATGAGCCGTTGGAAGGATCAGCTGGTCAGCCCGGAGCAGGCGCTTGCAGACCACGCCAGAGACGTGAAGAGCACCCAGACCGCCCGCATCTACGCAGCCTACGAGAAAAAGCTGAAGGAGGCCGGTGCGTTCGATTTTGATGACCTCATCTACCAGACCGTGCAGCTGCTGGCTGAACACCCGGATGTGCGGGAGTTCTACCAGAATAAGTACCGCTACCTGCTGGTGGACGAGTATCAGGACACCAGCGTGGCGCAGTTCCGTCTGGTCAGCCTGCTCACCGGGCCGGAGCGCAACATCTGCGTGGTGGGCGATGATGACCAGAGCATCTACCGCTTCCGTGGCGCTACCATTGAAAATATCCTCAACTTTGAAAACCGCTATTCCGGCACAAAGACCATCCGTCTGGAGCAGAACTACCGCTCCACCTCCAATATCCTCAACGCAGCCAACTGCGTCATCCAGCACAACACCGAGCGCAAGGGCAAGACCCTGTGGACGGACAACGGTGAGGGCGATAAGGTGCAGGTGTATACCGCCGAGAACGAGCAGGACGAGGCCAGCCATATCGCGGACGTCATTGGTCAGCACCTGAAGGCGGGCGGGCATCTGGCAGATCATGCGATTCTCTACCGCATGAACGCCCAGTCGGCTCCCATCGAAAGCTACTTCACCCGCGCGGGCATCCCGCATAAGATCGTGGGCGGGCAGCGCTTCAACGACCGCAAGGAGGTCAAGGACATCCACTCCTATATGTCCATCGTGGCCAACCCCCGGGACGATGTGCGGCTGCGCCGCATCATCAACGAGCCCGCCCGCAAGATCGGTGCTACCACCGTGGACGTTATTGCAGACCTTGCCGGGCAGCAGGGGGTCAGTATGCTGGATGTCATCAGCCATGCCGACCAGTACGCCAAGCTCTCCCGCGCCGTCATGCCGCTGCTCAAGTTCTGGCAAATCTACCAGCGTTTGCAGGATTCACTTGCCACCCGCACGCTGGACGAATTCGCCTCCGATGTCATTGAGCTGACCGGCTACAAGGCCATGCTGGAAGCAGACGCCGCTAAGGGGCACGAGGATGCTGCCGACCGGCTGCAGAACCTTGGCCAGCTGGTGAATAACGTCAAAAATTACTGCGACCAGCACGGCGAGGAAGCCACGCTGGAGGGCTATCTGGAGGATATCGCCCTCATCAGCGATATCGACAGCTACAACGAGAGCAGCGATCAGGTGGTGCTGATGACCATCCATTCTGCCAAGGGTCTGGAGTTTCCCTATGTGTTCCTTATCGGCATGGAGGAGGGCGTTTTCCCCAGCGAGATGAGCAAGTACTCCGAGGCAGATCTGGAGGAGGAGCGCCGTCTGGCTTACGTTGGCATCACCCGCGCCAAAAAGGAACTGTACATCTCCAACAGCGTCACCCGGATGCTGTACGGCCGCACCCAGCGCAACGAGCCCAGCCGCTTTCTGCGGGAGATCGAGCCGGAGTATATCGAGGAGACCCGCAGCCCGGTGCTGGAGCAGCGTTCCCGCATGGGCGGCTGGGGCAGCAGTTATAGCGATACCGTGCCCGGCGGGGCATCCGGCTACTCCGGACCCTCCGGTTACAGCTGCAGCAGCTACGGCGGCGGTTACAGCGCGAATAACCGCAGCGGCTACCTGAACCGCGAATATAACGCCGGTGAAGGCCGCGGTTTTGGCTCGTCCTACGGCGGAAGAAGCACCGCTTCCTCCGGTTTTGGCAGTCACTTTGGCAACAGCTCCACCCAGCCGACTACCAGAAGCGGCAGATTTGGCTCTGGATATTCCAGCGGAAATACGACAAAAAGCGCTGTAAAGCAAACTGCCTTTACAGTTAATTCTGCCGTAAAACCGGCGGCTTTCGGCGCAAAGCACTATGAACCGGGCGATATCGTGGAGCACAAGGTGTTCGGCCGTGGCACGGTGCTGAAGGTAAAGCCCGCTGCCGGGGATCAGATCGTAGAGATCAACTTTGAAAAAGTGGGCATCAAGAAAACGATGGCCAATTTTGCGCCCCTGACCAAGATTACGGAGGAAGAATGACCCTATGATGACTGTTCGTTTGATCGCCCATACCCCGGAACCGGAAAAGGTGGTGGCGGCTGCCGCAAAGCTTTGCTATTCCGACGCCCACATCACCGACCTTCTGGACGGGCTGGACGAGGAAAAAACTGCAAAATTCCTGACCATGCTCAGTGACCTTGGTCATGCCAGCCCCATCGAGCACGCCAGCTTTACCTTTGGTATCGAGGGGGTCAGCCGCACCCTGCTTGCCCAGATCACCCGGCACCGCATTGCATCCTTCAGCGTGCAGAGCCAGCGCTATGTGCGTCTGGATGATTTCCGCTATGTGACGCCCCCGGAGATCGAGGCCATCCCGGAAGCAAAGGCCGCCTTCCTTGCCAGTATGGAGGAGGACGCCCAGCGCTATCTCGACCTCGCCCATAAGCTGGAGGAGGGGCACACCGCCCGCCTGATGGCCGAGGGTATGCCGGAAAAGCAGGCCCGCGCCAAGGCCTCTAAGCAGGCCAACGAGGACGCCCGCTTTGTGCTGCCCAACGCCTGCGAGACCAAAATGGTGGTCACCATGAACGCCCGCAGCCTGATGAACTTCTTCCAGCTGCGCTGCTGCAACCGCGCCCAGTGGGAGATCCGGGAACTGGCGGAGAAAATGTTTGCGCTGGTGTACCCGGTGGCGCCCCATATCTTTGCCAAGGCCGGCCCTGCCTGCCTGTGCGGCCCCTGCCCGGAGGGCAAGATGTGCTGCGGTAAGACCGTCGAGGTGCGCGCAAAATATGCCGCTATCAAAGAAGGTGCCGCCGTATGAGCAAGGGCAAACTGATCGTGTTGGAAGGGCTGGACGGCAGCGGCAAGGCCACACAGGCAAAGCTGCTGACAGAGTATCTCGCCGCGCAGGGCGTACCTGTGCAGAAGATCACCTTCCCGGACTATGAAAGCGATTCCAGCGCACTGGTCAAGATGTATCTGGCGGGGCAGTTCGGTCAGCACCCGGACGATGTAAACGCCTACGCGGCCTCCAGCTTTTACGCGGTGGATCGCTACGCCAGCTATAAAACCAGCTGGGGCAGCTTTTATGAGCAGGGCGGTGTGATCATCGCCGACCGGTACACCACCTCCAACGCGGTGCACCAGTGCTCGAAGCTCTCGCAGGAGCAGTGGGAGGAATATCTGCACTGGCTGTTCGATTACGAGTTCCGGCTGCTGGGTCTGCCCGCACCGGACAGGGTCATCTATTTGCAGGTAGACCCGGCGGTCAGTCAGAGGCTGATGACCCAGCGCTACCACGGCGACGAGAGCAAAAAGGACGTGCACGAGAAAGATACCGCCTATCTGGCGCGCAGCCGCGCCGCTGCCGAGTTCTGCGCCCGGCATCTTGGCTGGGACACCGTGCACTGCACCAGCGGGGACGCAATGCGCAGCATTGAAGAAATCCAGCAAGAGGTGCAGCAGCTTGCCCGGAAAACACTGGGCTGAACGATAAAATATGATAAGAGGGGGCATCCTGAACGATGTATCGTCTGATGCAGCCGTCCGATGAGGCGGCAGTGCTGGCTTTGTGGCAGAGCCAGCATCATGATACCGAAGATTTTGCAAAAATGGTACTGGAACGCTTTGCCGGTGTGCAGAACATTTATGTGGCCGATGAAAACGACACCATCGTGGCGGCTGCGCTGGCTGTGCCGGTCACCCTGCAGGGGCGCACTGGCAATTACCTGTGCCTGTGCGGCGAGGGCAGCCTGCTGCTGGCGGGTCTGCTGGATACCCTGTGCGCCCAGCAAAAACTGCGGGGCGCAGGCTTTACGGTGGCAGTCCCGGCAGATGCAGCACAGGCCGCGCTGCTGCAGGATAAGGGCTTTGCACAGGCCTTTGCCCTGCGCTGCCTGCCCCGCGAGGTGAGCCGCAACCTGTGGAGCCAGGCGGAATTTGACAGTGTGACGGCCAAAAAGCTGTGCGAGCTGCGGGAGCAGTTCTGGAAGGATACCGTGCAGCTCAGCCCGGAGCGCATGGCGGTGGTGCTGCAGGAGCTGTACGCCCGGGGCGCGACCATCGTGTCCAACGAGCATGGCTACGGTATCTACTTCCGCAAGGAGGATACCCTGTATTTTGTGGAAATGATGGCTGACAGCGACCGCGCCGCTGAAATTCTGATGGAAGCCGCCCGCGAGAAGGAAGTCATCGTGGAAAAGGCAGTTATCACAGTAGGTGCTGCCCAGCCGCTGTTTCTGGGCGAGGGCACCCGGCAGGAATACGGCATGATCCGCTTTGACGCAGAGCCCTTTGACGTGAGCGAAAGCTATCTGCGTCTGATGCTGGAAAACTGAAAAAAGGAAGGTGCGTATGGCACACAACGATACACACGCAGCCCGCAAAAAGGGCGGCGCAGGTAAAATTCTGCTGGTAGTGCTTCTGCTGCTTCTTCTGGCAGCGGGCGCAGCGGTGCTGTTTGCCCGCAGCGAGATCCACGGCAGCAGCAAGCCCGGCACTGCGGTCACCGTAAGCATCCAGCAGGGCAGCGGCGTAGCCACGATCGCCAACAAGCTCAAGGACGCGGGCGTTATCCGCTCTGCCTACCTGTTCCGCTGGTATGTGGGGGAAAAGGGCGCTGCCGCAAGGCTGCAGTACGGCGATTTTGAGCTGACCACCGGCAGCTCCTACGATGCACTCATCAGCACCCTTTCCCAGTACGCCAAGGCAGAAACGATGCGGGTGACCATCCCGGAGGGCACCACGGCCATTGCCATTGCCCAGAAGATGGAAGCTGCCGGTCTGTGCACCGCCGAGGAGTTTCTGAAGGAAGCCAACGAGGGCGATTTCAGCGCATATACCTTCTGGCAGTATATCCCGGAGGATAAGGATGCCCCAGACCGCTTTATGAAGTGCGAGGGTTATCTTTTCCCAGAGACCTACGAGTTTTTGAAGGACGATACAGTGCACAACTATGTGGCTACCTTCTACGCCCAGTTCGATGCGCAGTTCACCGCCGAAATGTACGCCGCCCTCAAGGAGCAGGACATGACCCTGCCGGAGCTCGTCACCCTTGCCTCCTTTGTGCAGGAGGAAGCGGGCAACAGTCAGGACTCCAATGTGGCGCAGGTGTTCCGCAACCGTCTGGCAGAGGGCTCGCCCTACCCCCGGCTGCAAAGCAACACCTCCAGCCATATCCAGAGCGATGCCGACAATAACTATCTCTGGAACTGGGTCGCGCCCTACTACGGCGGCTGGGATGATATCCCGGAAAACATTCTCGCAGCCTACGACACCTATAGCTGCACCGGCCTGCCCGCAGGCCCTATCTCGAACCCCGGCCTTGCCGCCATCAAGGCGGCGCTGGAGCCGCAGCCCGATGAGGAAGCCAAGGACGCTTATTTCTTTGTGACCGACCTCAAGGGCAATTACTACTACGCCCACACGCTGGCAGAGCATAATGCTAACTGCAAAACTGCCGCAGCTGTGAACAAAAGCCTGAAAAACTGAGGAAAGGCCGCTGCACCGTTCTTTGTGCAGCGGCCCCTTTCCGGTCAGAAAACTGTGATACATAAGAGAGGAACCTACAAATGCTACAGATCCCGGAACTGCTTGCCCCGGCGGGCGATGCGGAACGTCTGCGTTATGCCATCAACTACGGTGCCGATGCCGTTTACTGCGGCCTGCCGGAGTTTGGTATGCGCTCTGCCCCGGCCAATTTCACCCCGGAGCAGCTGACGGAAAGCGTCATCTACGCCCATGCCCGCGGCCGCAAGGTCTACCTGACCATGAACACCCTGCCCACCAACGAGGAGGCCGACCGCCTGCCGGAGGCCATCAAGGAAGCCGCCAAAGCCGGTGTGGATGCCTTTATCGTGGCGGACCTTGGTGTGCTGGACGCCTGCAAGACCTTCGCCCCGGATATTGACGTGCATCTTTCCACCCAGACCGGCATCACCAACTGGGCAGCCGCCCGCGCTGCTTACAAAATGGGCGCAAAGCGCGTGGTACTGGCGCGGGAGATGACCTTGCAGGATATTGCCATTCTGCGCGATAAGACCCCGCCGGAGCTTGAAATCGAAGCCTTTGTGCACGGTGCGATGTGCATGAGCGTGTCTGGCCGGTGTCTGTTGTCCAACTATATGGCCGGACGTGACGCCAACCGTGGCCAGTGCGCCCAGCCCTGCCGCTGGAAGTATTACCTGAGCGAGGAGACCCGCCCCGGCCAGCTGTACGAGATCGGCGAAAACGAGAACGGCAGCTACATCCTTAACGCCAACGATATGTGCACCGCGCCCTTTATCGACCTGATCTGCAAGGCGGGCGTGGACAGCCTGAAAATCGAAGGCCGCGCCAAGACCTTCTACTATGTCGCCAGCGTCACCGCCGCCTACCGCAAGGCGCTGGATGCCTATCTGGCAGACCCGGCAAACGATAACTTTGAGCTGCCGCCGGAGGTGTACGCAGAGCTTACCCGCACCAGCCACCGGCACTACTCTCCCGGCTTCTATTTCGGTCGCGAGCAGGCCAAACAGGCCACCGACAGTGCCACCTACATCCGCGAGTGGGAGTTCGTGGGCACGGTGGACAGCTGGGAAAACGGCATCGCCCACTGCCAGCAGCGCGGCAAATGGAGCCTTGGGGATACGCTGGAGGCGCTGTGCCCGGACGGACGCAGCATTCCGCTTACCCCGGAATGGATCGAAAACGAAGCAGGGGAGCGGGTGGAAAGCACCCCGCACGCCATGGAAAAATACACCATGCCCACCCCGGAGCTGCCGCCCATGAGCCTGCTGCGCCGCAAAACGGTGTAAATGCTGCAAAATGTTTTTACACGAAAGAAGGAAAGCGCTGTGAAGCAAAATAGCGTCTCTGCCCGCTACGCCCTTCTGGATGAACTGCGCGGGCTGGATCTGGTCAGCATGATGCTCTATCACGGCTGCTGGGATCTTGTTTATCTGTTCGGGATTCAGGCAGACTGGTATTATGGCTTGCCCGGGCATCTGTGGCAGCAGAGCATCTGTTGGGTGTTTATTCTGCTGTCCGGCTTCTGCGTGCAGCTGGGGCATCATGCCCTGCGCCGGGGCGCACAGGTGTTCGGGGCAGGGGCGCTTGTCACGGCGGTCACACTGCTTTTTATGCCGGAGGATAGGGTCGTTTTTGGCGTGCTGACCCTGCTGGGCAGCGCCATGCTGCTGACCGGTCTGTTGGAAAAGCCGCTGCAGCGCATTCCCCCGGCGGCAGGGCTTGCCGTCTCGGCAGTGCTGTTCGCCCTTACCCGCAATGTTTCGGCAGGCTATCTGGGCTTTGGCGGCCTGCGTCTCTGGCTGCCGCAGACACTGTATGCAAATTACGCTACTGCGTACTTTGGCTTTTATCCGTGGTGGTTCTATTCTACGGATTATTTTGCCCTTCTGCCGTGGCTGCTTCTGTTCTGGGCAGGATACTTTCTCTACGGTGTTGTAGGGCGGCAGCGCATGGAGCCCTTGCGCCGCTCGTTCTGTCCGGCGCTGGGCTGGCTTGGACGGCATTCGCTGTTGTTGTATCTACTGCACCAGCCGGTCATCTACGGGGTGCTGCTGGTGGTTTTCCGCGTATTGGGCGGCTGAAACGCACGCTTCGTGTGCTTTTGAGAAAGGCGGCATTGTTGCATCCTGCAAACATTGTGCCAATGCCTTGACAAGCAGGGCAGGGGTGTGGTATCCTGTTGACGGTTAGAAAATACTAACCACAAAAATGCGTCATGAAATATGGACGCATTTTTACAAAGCATGAAGTTATTCTAAACTAACTACACAGAGAAAGAGGTAGAGTTTTATGAGCAAAGTAGCAATCGTATTCTGGAGCGCAACCGGCAACACCGAGACCATGGCAAACTGCATCGCCGAGGGCGCAGGTGCCAACGGCACCCTCGTGCCCTGCGCCGAGATGACCCCCGCAAAGCTGGCAGAGTTTGACGTGGTGGCCTTTGGCTGCCCGGCAATGGGTGCAGAGCAGCTGGAGGAGAGCGAGTTCGAGCCTATGTTTGCTGCACTGGAAGGCTCTCTGAACGGCAAAAAGATCGCACTGTTCGGCTCCTACGGCTGGGGTGACGGCCAGTGGATGCGCGACTGGGCACAGCGCGCACAGGACGACGGCGCACAGCTGTTCAGCGAGGAAGGGCTCATCTGCAACGAAACGCCCGATGATGACGTACAGACTGCCTGCCGTAAGCTGGGCGCAGATCTGGCGGCATGGTGAGCTTTACGAGAGGGAAACTCTCTTGACAAAAATGGTTTGCTGCGCTAAACTATGAACTGCCGTACTTCGGCATTTTTATAGGAATGAAAGTTAGACAATCATAACTTTTGAAAACGCAGCAACCTTTGCACAGAATATCGTAAAAAGTAGAATTTGCGGCAGGGGAAAGCGGACGAAATATCCGGTAACTCCTGCCGTTTTTGGTAAAGGCGGTGTGCATGGAAATGGCTGTGGCACTTGGCGTTACAGTAGGCTTTGCGTTTTTGCGTGGTGCAGTACGCCGCGCTGCGCGCCGGTCAGGCCGTAAAAGGGAATAAGAACGATCAGGAGGAACGGACCCGATGCAGCAGACCCCCAAAAACTTGGATAAAAAGCGTGCAGATGAAAAACTGCTTGTCAGCGAGATGATCGCACTCTACTGCCACAAACAGCATGGCACCCCCAAAGGCTCTTTATGCCCGGAGTGCCGGCAGCTGCACGATTATGCGCTTGCACGCATTGAAAAGTGTCCGTTTATGGAAACAAAGACCTTTTGTTCCGCCTGCAAAGTCCATTGTTATAAACCGGAAATGCGGGAAAAAATTCGTGCGGTCATGCGCTGGGCTGGCCCGCGTATGCTGCCGGTGCACCCGGTATTGTCTATCAGGCATGTGGCGGTCACGCTCAAGTCCAAGCGGGAAGCCAAAAAAGCAAATAGATAAAACCCATGTATAAACCCTTGCTCCACAGGGCAACCTATGGACAAAGAGGTGATAAGCATGGAAAACATCGGCGTGACCTGTGATGTCTGCGCGTGCTGCCACAATGTGGACGGCTGCAAATGTGATCTGCCGCAGATCAAGGTGACGGAGCAGTGCAACTGCACCACCCAGCAGGTGGAGACCCCGCACTACTGCCAGAGCTACGAGGAAAAGTAAGCTCCCACCAACGCAAAGCAGCCCCTGCCGGAGAAGCCTTTCCGGCAGGGGCTGCTGCGTTTATTGGATCAATGCTTAGCGCAGCGTCACATTACAGGTGGCAAGGCTGCGGATCAGCGTGCCTACGCTGTCCTTCATCTGGATACCGGCAAAGCCCAGTGCAAAGGCAGCCTGCACGTTTTCCAGCCTGTCATCGATAAATACGCACTCGCTGGCCTTCAGCTTATACTTCTCGAGCAGTGCTTTGTAGATCTGCGGGTCGGGCTTATTCACCTGTACCTCGCAGGAGGCAACGCCGCCGTCAAACTGAGCCAGTACGCCGCGCTCGGTCAGCAATTCCAGCACATCCTGCGGAATGTTGCTCAGGTAATACACGCAATAGCCGTGGTTCTTCAGCCGCCGCACCAGCTCCAGCATCCGCAGACGCGGGCGCAGAATGTGCATCCAGTCGTCCAGCACGCCCTGCACCTCAAAGGCACAGCCCTCGGCGCGGGCGTGCTCCAGCATCCGCTGGTTGCCATCATAGCGGGAAAGCTTGCCCGCGTCCAGCAACTGCCACTCCTCGCTGCCAAAGGTAAGGTCGTAGACCTTTTCTTCCATTTCGGCGTTGCACAGCCGGTCTACAAGGTACGCCTTGGGGTCAAAATCCACCAGCACACCGCCGATATCAAAAATAATGCTTTTATACATGACTGCTGCCTCGCTTGTATTGGATGTTTTTCTCAGATATTTTCCATAGTATACCACAACCGGGCGGGTGCTTTCCACCCCTTTGGCATAGAAAATGCCGCCCCGGCGTATGCTGTGGCAGAAAGGGGAGAGCGCCGTGACGATCCGGGAGCTATGCGAGAAGGAGGTCGTTCAGCTGGAGCAGGGGGTGTGCCTTGGCCGTGCAGACGATCTGGAGCTTGACCCCGCAACGGCGCAGCTGCAAAGCCTGATTTTGCTGGGCAGGCCGCGGCTTTTTGGTCTGCTTGGCCGGGACGAGAGCCTGACGATTCCATGGCAGGAGATCGAGACCATCGGCACGGACGCCATTCTGGTGCATACTGCTGTGCCCAAAGCACCGGCAGCACCTCACGGCTTCTGGCAGCAGCTGCGCGCAAAGCTGGGTCTGTGAAAAATAGGGGAATATTTTGAAAAATAAAACTGTAATTTTTGTAAAATCATGAATGGACATTTTCAGCAAAGTGACTATAATAGGCAAGAAAGGCTTGTGCAAATAGCACAGCTACTTTGGAAATAGGGTTCGGGACGTGGAAAGGGATATCGACTATGAAAACATCCAAACCGCTGTTGACCCTGCGGATGCTCTTCCCGGCGGCAGCTTCCCTTATTGTGCTGCTGCTGGGCGAGTGGATCGCGCGCGGGTCATTGACCGCTGATACCTTTATCAGCTTTATTTTTCCCCATTTCGGGGCGTACCTGCTGGCATGGCTGCTGCTGTTTCTGGTGTGGGAGCTGCTGGACTGGGTGCTGCGCATCCCGCCGCTTGCCACGCTGGGCATGGCCGTTCTGGGCTGCGCACCCTGCGCAGTAAACTTCTATACCCTGCAGCTGCGGGGCGAGCCCTTTCTGCCGTGGGATCTGATGCAGGTGTCCGAGGCTGCCGGTGTGGCCTCTGCTGCCGGGCTTAAGCTGCAGACCAGCATGGTGGTCTCCATTGTGCTGGTGCTGGCGCTTATGGTGGCAAGCTTTTTTGTTTACCGCGGGCGGCTGCGCCAGCGCTGGCTGCCAAGGCTTGCGGGCACCGGTGCTTCGGCAGCGGCTCTGTGTCTGCTGATCTTCGGCGTTTACTTACAGCCCGCCGTCACGCAGGTCTTGGGCATCACGCCGGATGCGTGGATGCAGGACCGTTACTACCGTTATTACGGTGTACTTACCGGTTTTATGACCAACCTCACCAATCTGGAGATCGACAAGCCCGAGGGATACTCGGAGCAGGCGGTGGACGATATTCTGGATAACGTAGCCGAGAGCGAGAAATTCTCCACCGGCCCCATGTATGCAGGCAGCTATGCCGCCACCACCCCCAAGGAGGAGCAGGCAAAGCAGCCCACCATTATTTATGTGATGGACGAGTCCTACTGGGATGTTTCCGAACTGGAACAGTACGGCATCACTTTTGATACCGATGTATCGCAGAACCTCCACGCTTTGCAGCAGACCAGCGCCTACGGCAGGGCATACAGCCCCAGCTTTGGCGGCGGCACCTGTGATGTGGAGTTTGAAGCCCTGACCGGCTACTCGGTGTCCTTCCTGCCCAGCGGCAGCAAGCCCTACCAGCAACACGTCACAAAGCCCATGTTCGCCCTGCCCAATTACCTCAAACTCAAGGGCTACCAGACCGCTGCGGTGCACTGCTTCTGGGCAAAATACTGGAGCCGCGATAAGGCGTACCCTAACCTCGGCTTCAGCGATTTTATCAGTCTGGAGGATATGCACGGCGTGACCAAGGTGCGCAAGCACTACTGGACCAGCGGCCTTGTGACCGACGACTCCATGGCAGACCAGATCATTCAGCAGTACGAAAAGATGAGCGCTTCCTCTGATAAGCCCATCTTCCTGCACGCGGTCACCATGCAGAACCATACCAATTATAATAGGGATAACTACCCGGACGACGAGCGGGTGCACGTTGTATCTCATCCGGTGGGGCTCAAGAGCAGCACCGTGGGTGCGCTGGAGGATTTTGCTACCGGCATCCGGGATGCAGACGCCATGCTGGGCAAGCTGACGGAATACTTCTCTCGGGTGGACGAGCCGGTCATTCTGGTGTTCTGGGGCGACCACTATAACCCCATCGACTCCAACTACGATGTCTACACCACCACCGGCTATGCAAGCGGCTCCAGCACCGACCCCCGTCTGCACCAGACCACGCTGCTGATGTGGTCGAATTACAGCCAGCAGCAGGTGGAGCTGGGCGCCATTGCCGCTTACGATATCTCCCCCGTGATGATGGAGCTGTTCGGGCTGGAGCAGCCGCTGTACTTCCAGTTCCTCAACCGGCAGCTCCGGGTCGCCAGCCGCAGTTGTACCCGCGGCACTACCATGAATCTGGACGGCACCACCACCCAGCAGCCCACGGAGTTCCAGCAGCGCTGGACGAATGAGCACTGGATGCTGCAATACGACCTGATGTTCGGCAAGGGATACGCCCTCAACCGCATGGGCGTTGCAGGCCTGAGCGGGATGAATACGGGCAAATAAGAGAAAAAGTGAAGATTTCTTTATACAAAACAGAGAAAACTACTTGCAACCGCATTCTTTTTGTGCTATTATAACAAAGCATTACACACGCATCACTATGCCCTTTTGTGCCCTTTTTGGGTTGAGGGCAGTCTGCCGGTACCCGATGTACCGTGCAGATCACGGTGTGCGGAGGCAAAACAATATCTGGAGGTATTTTATTATGGCAGTCGTTTCTATGAAGCAGCTTCTCGAGGCAGGTGTGCACTTCGGTCACCAGACCCGCCGCTGGAACCCCAAGATGGCTAAGTACATCTTCACCGAGCGCAATGGTATCTATATCATTGACCTGCAGAAGACCGTGAAGAAGCTGGACGAGGCTTACAACTACGTGAAGGAAGTTGCAGCTGAGGGCGGCGACATCCTGTTCGTCGGCACCAAGAAGCAGGCTCAGGAGTCCATCCGTGACGAGGCTCTGCGCTGCGGTATGCACTACGTCAACGCTCGTTGGCTGGGCGGCATGATGACCAACTTCCGCACCATCCGTAAGCGTATCGACCGTATGGATCAGCTGGCTAAGATGAAGGAGAACGGCACCTTCGAGCTGCTGCCCAAGAAGGAAGTGGCTAAGCTGGAGCTGGAGATGGAGAAGCTGGACAAGTACCTGGGCGGCGTCAAGAACATGAAGACCCTGCCGAAGGCTATGTTCATCGTCGATCCTCACAAGGAGCGCATCGCTGT
>CAKTCY010000017.1 GCA_934540955.1 uncultured Faecalibacterium sp. | reverse complement strand
CCACAATTCGCTTGAGACTTTTAAGTCAACGAAAAAATGTTAGCAGTGATTATTCAGTTTTGAAGGCACGTCCTTCTGAAAAATACTGGACAGATACACAGAAATGTGTTATACTGATTCAGTCAAATCGGTCGGTGTCGATGACGGTAAGGTTCCACCTGTTCCCATTCCGAACACAGAAGTTAAGCTTACTTGTGCCGAAGATAGTTAGCTGGAAACGGCTTGTGAAAATAGGTAGTCGCCGACTTAACAGAAAGCTCTGAGATGAAAGTCTCAGGGCTTTTTTGTTGCATAAAAATATGGCATATTTTTTGGTCGAAATGCTAATAGATTAAAACTTGACAGAAATACTACTATGTAATACAATGTAGATAAACTACTACGCATTACATACTAGCAGAAAGGAGGACTTATGGAAAACAATGCACAGCTTTTAAAAGGCGTTCTGGAATATTGCGTCTTGAAATTGATTGCGCAAGAGCCGACTTATGGCTATGAGATCGTGATGCACCTGAAGCAGGTCGGATTTTCTGACTTGAGTGAAAGCACGCTCTATCCGCTGCTATTGCGCTTGGAGCAGCAGGGAAAGGTTACGGTAGAGCGCAGACCTTCCCCCAAGGGACCAAGTCGAAAATATTACATCGTAACGGAAGAAGGGCGGCAGGCGCTTCTTGAGTTTCGGCAGGATTGGAGCCAACTCTGCCAGCTGGTGGAAAAAATATTTAAGGAGGAGCCAGATGAATAAGTATTTTGCATTGCGAAAAACAAACCGGATGCGTACTAAGCTGCTGACCGAAGAAAGTCAGGCACAGCTTAAAGAAGTGATTCGCTATCTTCGCCGGGTCTGCTGGGACTTCTGTGGTATCGAACTGGTGCGCAGTGATTTGCTTGATATTGCCATCCAAGCCAACAAGGAAAATCAGGAACTGTTTCATTCGATTTCGGACGCAAAGAGCTTTGTGGAAGAGGTCAGGCCAAGCTTGAAAACACTGAGAGCCGGAGATTATTTCTGGCATCTTGCACCGCTGTATTTCTTTTTTGAGTGGGGCGTGGAAGGCTTGCTGCTCTATCCGGTAATTGGAAATTGGGTTTTTGAACTTTCCGTAGGGTATCTGATGCAGCTTGTTGTTGCAGTGGCGGCGCTTTGCGTACTGTTCCGCCGGATGATGGAGCAGGTAGGCTTTCCGCCGCGAGAGCATTGGCTGAAATATGCTGCATGGCTGGTGCTTTATATCGTGCTTCTGTATGGAACGGGCTGGTTCTTTACCCAGATTGCGGGTAAGATTGTACTGCTACGGCTTCCGATTCTTAGCTATTCGATTTTTTGTTTGATTCTGGGTGTGGGACTGTATGCAATCCATTTCTGGCGATATGGAAAAGACCCGCGTCTGAGCGCTCGCATATAAAGCAAAAGCGAAGCCGCATACCTTAAAGCAAGAAAGGGTGAGAATATGCGTTCGGACAGAACCCGCAAGGAAAAAGCAAAGCATTATATAGCGGTACTGGCGCTTTTGCTTTTATGCAGCATCGTATTTTATGTGCTGACACATTACCAGCACACCTCGGCGTCCCGGCCTGAGGGTGACTATCAGGGCAGGATACCGCAGCTTCATAGCAGCGTGGATCGGGATGATGACGGTGTAGATGACCAGCTGGATATTCTGAACGGAGCACTGGTCTATGTGAGCACCCATCCAAAATACAAAAGCCGCTATTATGAGACCGGTTATCCTGACGATGGTTATGGCGTTTGTACCGATGTAGTTGCTTATGCGCTAAAGAATGCCGGATATGATCTGCAGGTGCTCGTGGACGCAGATATCCGGGAGCACCCACAGGATTATAGGGTGGCAGAGCCGGATGAAAACATAGATTTCCGGCGGGTACGAAACCTGAAGGTGTTTTTTGCACACACCGCGGTTGCCTTGACCACAGATGCTTCGGAAATAGCGGAATGGCAGGGCGGCGATGTTGTGATCTTTGAAGGACATATCGGCATCGTGTCCGACCGGCGAAATAAAAACGGCGTGCCCTATATCATTCATCACAATGACCCATGGCAGACGGCTTACGAGCAGGACATTCTGGAAAAACGAACCGACATCGTGGGGCATTATCGGATTTCAAAATAAAAAGCGGCCCCGCTGCACTGTGCATAACAGTGCGGCGGGGCCGCATACTTTATTGGGTGGTGTACCGGTTACGATACAAGCCTCAGCTTAGCCCTTGCCTGCGCAGCCGAACAGCTCGATCTTCTCCTTGCACTTGGCCTCGATGGCCTTTGCGCCGGGAGCCAGCAGCTTGCGGGGGTCGAAGCCCTTGCCCTGCTGATCCTTGCCCTCTTCGATGTACTTGCGGGTGGCCTCAGCAAACACCAGCTGGCACTCGGTGTTGATGTTGATCTTGGAAACGCCCAGGCTGATGGCCTTTGCGATCATCTCGTCGGGGATGCCGGTGCCGCCGTGCAGGACCAGAGGAATGTTGTTGGTGGCCTTGTGGATGCGGTCCAGAGCCTCGAAGTCCAGACCCTTCCAGTTTGCGGGGTAGACGCCGTGGATGTTGCCGATACCAGCAGCCAGGAAGTCGATGCCCAGAGCGGTGATCTTTGCGCACTCCTCGGGATCAGCAATCTCGCCGGAGCCCACAACGCCGTCCTCAACGCCGCCGATGGAGCCGACCTCGGCCTCGATGCTCATGCCATGAGCGTGTGCCAGAGCGACCAGTTCCTTGGTCTTTTCCACGTTCTCCTCGATGGAGTAGTGGCTGCCATCGAACATGATGGAGGAGAAGCCAGCCTCAACGCAGGCCTTGCAGCCCTCGTAGGTGCCGTGGTCCAGATGCAGAGCAACGGGAACGGTGATGCCCATGGAATCGACCATGGCGCTGACCATAGCGGCAACAGTCTTGAAACCGGTCATGTACTTACCTGCACCCTCGGAAACACCCAGAATGACGGGGCTCTTCATTTCCTCGCAGGCGGTCAGGACAGCCTTGGTCCACTCCAGATTATTGATGTTGAACTGCGGCACACCGTAGTGGCCATCGCGTGCCTTGAGCAGCATTTCGGTTGCATTTACCAACATTATTCATTACCTCCAAAAATTATCGGGGTTCCGGCTCTGCCACACACAACATTGTGCATGGTTTAACGAGCCCACATGGCTAGTATACCCCAAACTGCGTCTAAAATCAATCCGAACAGGCGCTTTTTCTTGCATAGAGTGGCTGCGGAACGGGCACGGCACAAGGCGGCTGATGCGGCTGCGGCAGAAATGCTCTGCGCTTGGAGACAAAAATCCATATACGCTGCAACATCTGCCTTGCGCGGAGGCGGCGCGGGTTTTCAACATATTTTAACATTCGTCAAAATGATGTTGGAGGAAATTGCAAAAGCGGACAATTTCCGGTTCAAAAAATTGTCATAATTCCGACTTGAATTTTACAAATTGTAAGGCTTTTGCCAAGATATGGGGGAACCTGCTGTTGAAAACCCGGTGGAAACTGTTTAATTTCACCCAGAAAACAGGCGCTGCGGCTGGACTTTTACACATTTTCCACCGGGTTTTCAACTTGTGGAAAAAATACAAGCTGTTTACGGAATGTATAGGCATATTTTGTGGAAAACTTTTTGCCTTGGCAAAACAGCGGAAGTGCGCCGTGCCGCCCGGGCAGCGGGCAAAACATTTTTACAGCTGCCCTGTCCGGCAGGGAAGCTGCGTTTTACTGAAAAAATTTCAGGTGTCGGGCAATAAAATCCCTGCAATTTGTGGCGAAGCCGGGCGAGATATGGTATACTTTATCTTGGATTATCATAAACAAAATAAAACGCTCCGGTGCGGCGCAGCCCGCCCGGAACGGAAGGAGCATAAAAAAGATGGAAGAACGTAACCAGCCGCGCCGTCCGCGCCGCGATGCAGAGCAGCCGCAGCAGAAAAGCGAGAGCCTGATCTACGGCAAAAACCCGGTGACCGAGCTGCTCAAGAGCGGCTCCGGTGTGGACACCGTGCTTATTGCCGAGGGGATGGCCCCGGCAGTGGCGGCATACTATACGGCACTGGCCAAGGAGGCCGGTGCAACGGTCAAGCGGGTGCACCCCAACAAGCTGCGCCTGATGACCGGCACCGAGAGCCATCAGGGCGTGGCGGCCTTTGCCAGCGAGATCGAGTACGCGACGGTGGAGGAGCTGCTGGCCGCAGCCAAGGCCAAGGGCGAGCCGCCCTTTCTGGTGCTGAGCGACGGCATTGAGGATCCCCATAATCTGGGCGCAGTCATGCGCAGCGCGCTGCTGTGCGGTGCTCACGGCATCGTCATCCCCAAGCGGGGCGGTGCATCCGTCACCCCCACCGTCATCAAGTCCAGCGCAGGCGCTGCCGAGCGTCTGCCGGTGGCGCGGGTGGCCAACATCGGCGAGACCATCCGCCGTCTGAAGGAGCAGGGCGTGTTCGTCTACTGCGCCGACATGGACGGCGTGTCTCTGCGCAAGAATAACCTGACCGGCCCTATCGCGCTAGTGCTGGGCAGCGAGGGCAGCGGGGTATCCCAGCTGGTCAAGAAGCTGTGCGACGGCGTGGTGCGGCTGGATATGGCTGCCCCCGGCACCGGTGTGGACAGCTATAACGTCTCGGTGGCGGCTGGCATCATCCTGTACGAGATCCAGTCGCAGCGCGCCGTAGAAGAATAAAACAAGCGGTAAACTCCATCCAGAACAGTGGGAGGGACAAGGATGCCGAACAATAAAAATGAACGCAAGGGCAAGCAGGCGGAGGAGCTCTCGGCAGAGGAGCGTTTCCGCAACTTTTTCAGCACCAGCGTGATCGATCTGCCCGAGGAAATGACCCGCCGGGACGAGTCTGCCCCGGTGGAGGAAAAGCCCAAGGCCGGGCTGCTGGGTAAGCTGTTCGGCCACGATAAGGAACAGGCTCCCGCCCCGGCGCAGCCGGTGCTGGAGATCCCTACCGGCGAGATCCTGCTGGGAGCAGATGCAAAGCCGGTGCAGCCGGAGCAGGAGGATATGGCGCTGGAGCTGTGCACCGAGGAGCCCATTCCGGTAATGCCGCCGCAGCCCGCCCGGACAGAGCCTGTCAAGGCCGTCCCGGCAGAGCCGGTGTCTGCACCCAAGGCGGCTGCTGCCGTGCAGCCGGAGCCGGAAAAGCCCGCACCTCAGCCGGAGCCGCAGCCTGCTGCAGCCCCCAAAAAGCAGCCTAAGGCGAAGAACGCCCCGGAGACGCTGCTGCCGCAGGAGGAACTGGAGCAGCGGGAGATGCAGCAGCTGAAGGATATGCTCAACGGCATGAGCGGTAAGGCAAAGCCTGCTCCGCAGCCCGCAAGGCCCGTGCAGACAGCGCCGCAGCCCAAGGCGCAGCCCGCGCCGGCTCAGCCTGCGGCAGAGCCGGAGAAGGCCCCGGCAAAGGCTGCACAAAAGGCTGCCGAGGAGCTGCCGCCGGTGGTGTTTGCCAGCGCTCCGGCAGACCCGGAAACGCTGCCGAAAAAGCCTGAGAAAAAGTCTATTTTCCAGATGTTCGGCACGGCAGAGGACGAAAAGCCCGCTGCCCGCAAGCCGGAAAAAGAGGATACCATGAGCCTGCCGCTGCTCCCGCTGGAGCAGGACGGCACGCCTGCTGAGACAGAACCCGCACCGGCAGCTGCCGCGGCCCCGGCACAGCCGGAGACCGCACCGGAAGCGCAAGCGGCTGCTCCTGCCGAGGAAGCTGCGCCGGAATCCACCGCTGAAAAGCTGCACCACATGGCTGCAGAGCTGACTTTGCGGTGCGTGCTGGCGGGCATTCTGGCCGTAGTGCTGCTGCACCTCGGGCTGACGGCAGAGCGTCTGCTGCCGCCGCTTTCGGTGCTGGACCCGGACGCTGCCCCGGCGGCGTTCTATGCCGCCAATCTGCTGCTGTTTGCCGCCAGCCTGTTTGTGGGCTACCCGGTGCTGCGGGACGGTCTGACCGGTCTGCGCGGCCGCCCCAGTGCGGACACCATGCCCGCGCTGGCCGCTGTGGCAGCGCTGCTGCAGGCGGTGGTGGCCATGCTGAATGCCAACGCCTACCGCAGCACCGAGGGCATCGGCCTGCTGACTGGTATGGCGGCGCTGGGGCTGTTTCTGGCGCTGGTGGGCAGTCGGGTGATGCTGGCTGCCGTGCAGGGCGGCTACGCGCTGGCGGCAGAGGGCGGCGAGCTGCGGGGCGCTTACCGCACCCGCGATAAGGACCTGATCCGCGCCCTCGCCCGGGATCTGGAGCAGAAGGACCCGTGGGTGCTGCTGAGCCGCCCGGTGCAGACCGCCAGCAATGACTTTGTGGAGCAGAGCCTCAGCGAGCGCGCCAGCGAGCGCCGCGCCCGGAAGGTGGCCTGTATCCTGCTGGCGGCAGCAGCCCTCAGCGGCGTAGCCTTCCTGCTGTTCGGCGGCGGGATCAACTGCGCTGTGGCTGCGGCTGCTGCCGTGCTGTGCATGGGCGCACCCCTTTCCTCGGTGCTGGTGCCCGGTCTGGCGGCGCTGCGTCTGCAAAGAAATGCTGCCGCTGTGGGTGCTGTGGTGCCCGGTTGGGCGGCAATTGAGGAACTGGGCGGCATCGACACCATTGAGCTGGACGCCGACGACCTGTTTACCGCCGACAGCGTGACGCTGGAGGATATCCGCATCTTCAAGGGCGGCCGCATCGACCGCGCTATCCTGTATGCGGCCAGTGTGCTGAACGAAAGCTGCGACACCCTGCGCGGGCTGTTCAGCCAGATCATCGAGGACCGCACTGATATCCTGTTCCCGGTCAAGGATCTGGAGCAGCACACCGGGCTTGGCTTCTCGGCATGGTGCGACAATAACCGCATCCTCATCGGCACCCGCCGCTACATGGAGCAGGAGGGCGTCCCCCTGCCGGAGCAGGATTACGAGGACGGCTACTCCAAAAACGGCGAGCTGCAGATTTTGTATCTGGCAGTGTCCGGCAACCCGCACGCCATGTTCGTGCTGCGCTATGTGGGCGGCCGCAATGTGGCACGCAGCCTTGCCTCGCTGCAAAAGGAGAACATCCGTCTGCTGGTCACCAGCAAGGATCCCAGCCTGACGGCGCGGCATATCACCGAGGCCTATCACCTGCCGGAGGGCATGGTCACCGTGCTGGACGGCGACCAGTGTCAGGCCATTGAAGCCGCCGAGGCTGCCCCGGAAAAGCCCGACTGCTGCCTGTACCACCACCGGGGCTTTGCCAGCCTGACCGGCGGCTTGCAGGCCGCAGATCAGGCACAGAATGCCGAGACCAGCGCCACCACGGTGCAGCTGGTGTCGGTGTGCTTCTCGGTGTTCATTGCGGTGCTGCTGACCTACGCGGGCAGCATCTGGCAGCTTTCCATCGCCACGGTGCTGATGTATCAGGCCGCATGGAGCGCCCTGAGCATCGCCGTCTGCGCCCTGAAGCAGCATAGCTGAAGGCTTTAGCATATTACAAAACGGGCTGTTGCACAGAACCTTGTGCAGCAGCCCGTTTTTGCTAGCTTCTTTTTATTTCTGCTTTTTGCGCTTTTCGTAGTCGTTCAGGGCAGCCAGTGCCTCGCCGGAAAGGGGAATGAGCGCCAGCATATTGAAGATGGTCATCAGCCCGATGCCCACATCACCCAGATCCCACACCACGGTGTAGGCCTGTGTGCCGCCCACCAGCAGCATGGCCAGCGCCAGCAGCTTGTAGGCGGTCTGGCTCCACCAGTTGTCGCCGCACAGGTAGGCCACGTTGCCCCGGGCGTAGTACAGCACCCCCAGAAAGGTGGAGAAGCTGAACAGCGCTAAGATCACCGCAATGAACACGATGCCAAAGCTGCCCAGCTGGTACTGCATGGCGGTCTGTAAAAGATTCATGCCGGTCAGCCCGGCGGTGATCTCCTGCGGCACCAGCAGCATCAGAAAGGCTGTGCAGCTGCAGATGACCACCGTGTCGATCAATACGCCCAGCGCCTGCACAAGACCCATCTTTACCGGGTCATCGCACTCCGCAGCGGCAGCGGCGCAGGGGGCAGAGCCGCTGCCCGCCTCGTTGGAGAACAGTCCGCGCTTGACGCCGTTCATCAGCACCGCGCCAAAGCCGCCTGCGGCTACCTGACGCAGACCGAAGGCCTCGGCAAAGATGCGTGCCAGCACGGCAGGCAGCTGCCGGATATTCAGCACCACGATGCCCACCGTGATGACAAAGTAGCACACCGCCATGACCGGCACGATGAAGTCAAGGCTTTTCACGGTGGCATTCTTGCGCAGCACGATCAGCGCTGCCAGCAGGGTAAGCACTACGGTGGTGGCCAGCGGCGGGACGTGAAAGGCGTTTTCAAAGGCGGAGCTGACTGAGTTGGAGATGACCTGACTGATACCGCACCAGCAGATCAGACCAGACACCGCAAATAACGCTGCGCACACCGAGCGCTTGAGCTTTTTGCCCCGCTTGCGCTCAGCCAGCACATGGAGGTAGTAGGCCGGGCCGCCCCGCCAGCCGCCGTATAGCGGGTCCGGCACGCGGTACTTCTGCGCCAGAGTGGACTCCACAAAGGAGGTGGAAGCACCCAGCAGGGCAGTGACCCACATCCAGAACACCGCGCCCGCACCGCCCGCCGAAACAGCGGCCACCACGCCCACAAGGTTGCCCATGCCTACCCGAGTGGCGGTAGAGATGACCAGTGTCTGGAAGGAGGAAAGCCCGCCTGCAGTCTGCTTTTTTTCGCACACCGCGCCGATCATATCCCGGAACAGCCGCACCGGCAGCAGCCTTGTGCGCAGGGTAAAGCCGATACCGGCTGCAAACAGCAGCACCACCATAAAGGAGATGCCAATGCCGCCCGCCACCGGCAGGGTGAATAGATCGCCCCACAGCAGGCGGTAAAGCGCTTCGATCAGATCAACTATCAAGAAAACAGCCTCCTGTACTTTTGAGAAATAAAGTTGTTACTTCATTATAGTACAGCACAGAAGAATTGTAAAATTTAAAATATTGATAGAATAGATTGACCAAACTGAACGCAGTGCAGCAAACGCAAAATAATAATTCCACTGAATGTGCCGCAACCCGGCAGCGGAGGGCATTTAAATCGTCCCACAAAAAAGGGACTGCCGCACGGCTTGTGCAGCAGTCCCGGAGGAAGAAGCGCCTTTCAGCGCGGGAAAAGCTTACAGGATATCGATGTATTCACCGGCCAGCGCCTTGTTCATGCTGCGCACGGCGCAGAACTTGCCGCACATACTGCAGGTGTCGCTGTGGTCGTCCTCGGGCAGGCGTGCATCGCGGATGGCCTTGGCGGTCTCGGGGTCCAGCGCGCAGGCGAACTGTGCATCCCAGTCCAGTACGCGGCGGGCATCGCCCATCTTGTCGTCAATGTCCCGGGCGTGGGGGATGCCCTTGGCAATGTCGGCGGCGTGGGCAGCGATCTTGGAGGCCACGATGCCCTGCTTTACGTCCTCCACATTAGGCAGTGCCAGATGCTCGGCGGGGGTCACATAGCACAGGAAGGCCGCACCGCTGGCGGCTGCCACTGCGCCGCCGATGGCAGCGGTGATGTGGTCGTAGCCGGGGGCGATATCGGTGACCAGAGGCCCCAGCACATAGAAGGGTGCGCCCATGCAGATGCTCTTCTGCACCTCCATGTTGGCGGCCACCTGATTCAGGGGCACATGGCCGGGGCCTTCCACCATCACCTGCACGTTGTGTGCCCATGCGCGCTTGGTCAGCTCGCCCAGACGCACCAGCTCCTCGATCTGGCACACGTCGGTGGCGTCAGCCAGACAGCCGGGACGGCAGGCGTCGCCCAGCGAGATGGTCACATCGTGCTCGGCGCAGATCTCGCAGATCTCGTCAAAGTGCTCGTAGAAGGGGTTCTCGTTGCCGGTCATGCTCATCCACGCAAACACCAGAGAACCGCCGCGGCTCACGATGTTCATCTTGCGCTTGTGCTTGCGGATCTGCTCGATGGTCTTGCGGGTGATGCCGCAGTGCAGGGTAACAAAGTCCACGCCGTCCTCTGCGTGCAGACGCACCACATCGATGAAGTCCTGTGCGGTCAGCTCAGCCAGATCCCGCTGGTAGTGGATGACCGAATCATACACCGGCACAGTGCCGATCATCACCGGGCACTCGTGGGTCAGCTTCTGACGGAAGGGCTGGGTGTTGCCGTGGCTGGACAGATCCATAATGGCCTCTGCGCCCATGTTCACGGCGCTCATCACCTTCTGCATCTCAATGTTGTAGTCCTTGCAGTCGCGGGAGACGCCAAGGTTCACATTGATCTTGGTGCGCAGCATGGAGCCCACGCCCTCGGGGTTCAGGCACTTATGGTGCTTGTTGGCGGGGATGGCTACCTTGCCCTCGGCGACCCACTGGCGGATCTCCTCGGTGGTGCGGTATTCTTTTTTGGCTACGATCTCCATCTCCGGGGTAACGATGCCCTTGCGGGCGGCATCCATCTGGGTGGTATAAGTCTGCATACGCTGTGTTCCTCCAAATGACAGTTTATCTCTGAACAGCAGGGTGCTGGTCATACATTGCAGCAGGGGCGAACCGTTGGTCGGAAGTTTCTCCGAGGACCGTCCGCTGGGGTGGGACCCTGCTGCCGCAGGCAGTAGGGCGGGCGATGGAATGGCTTGCAACAGCAACGACCGCCGCCAGTGGCGGAAACAGGAAGTTGCTGTTGGGGCAGCGGCCAGCGGGATGCGAGTGCTACGCAAGGCACGAAGCATCCGCTGGGTGCCGCAACCCGAACTCGTGTCCGAGGAGAAAGCTCCCGGCCAGCAGGCAAGTAGCCGTCATTCAGAAAAAACAGTACGCTCTGGATGCCGGCACCTGCGCAAAATACGCTTTTCATGTTGGTTTTCTCCATGAATTTTGTAACGCGGCCCAAGGTGGTGCCCCCGGTTTGCCGCGGGATGATAGCTTACTTTATGATCTGCTCCGAAAGGGCGCGCAGCTCCCGGCACTCGGCCTCGATGTCCTTTGCGGCAAAGATGGCGCTTACCAGCGCCACGCCGTCCACGCCGGTACCCTTGAGCTGCAGGATGTTCTCCTTGTGGATGCCGCCAATGGCCACCACCGGCACATCCACGGCGTTGCAGATGTCCAGCAGGGTCTGCCGGGGCATCTCGCTTACGTCCGTCTTGGTGTTGGTGGCGAACACCGCGCCTACGCCCAGATAATCTGCGCCGTGCGCCACAGCGTCCAGCGCCTCCTGCACCGTGTGGGCAGAAACGCCGATCATCACGCCCTCGCCCACGCGCTGGCGCACCTGTGCAGCGGACATATCGTCCTGCCCCACATGGATGCCCTCGGCGTGGCACTGCAAGGCTACCTCCACGTTATCGTTGATGAACAGCGGCACACCGTACTGCTGGCACAGGGCGTGGAGCTGAATGGCTTCCTGCAGAAAATCTGCGTCGCCCAGATGCTTTTCCCGCAGCTGCACACAGGTGGCACCGCCCTTCAGGGCACTTTCCACCTGCTGATACAAGGTCTGCTCGCCCACCCATGCACGGTCGGTCACCGCGTACAGGAGCATGGTGTGTTTATCGCACTTCATAGTTTGCGCCTTTCTCCAGCTGTTCAGGGGTCATGTTGTAAATGGCATCAATGATGTAATTGCGGTAGGTGGCGTTGCCGTCCTGCGGGGTGAGCCGCTGGTGGGCGATCTCGCCCGCCAGACCCATGGCGCACACCGCCGCAGCGGCAGCCTCCAGCGGCTGGCCGGGGTTGGCGGTGACAAAGGCCGCCGTCAGGGCAGAGAGCTGGCAGCCCGTGCCGGTGATGCTGCTCATCATGGCGTTGCCGTTGCGGATGCAGTAGGCCTTTTGTGCATCGGCCACGATGTCAATGGCACCGGTAATGGCCACCACCGCGCCGGTGCGGGCCGCAAAGGCCTTGGCAAAGGCCACGGCGCTGTCTAAGTTTTCCTCGGTCACCTTGTCGGCCACGTCTGCATCCACGCCCTTGGTGGTGCCCGCACCGGAGGCAAGGGTCTTGATCTCCGAGATATTGCCCCGGATCACTGCGAACTGCACCTCCCGCAGCAGACGGAAGGCGGTGTCGGTGCGCAGTTGGGAAGCACCGGCACCCACGGGGTCCAGCACCACGGGGTGCCCCAGCTGATTGGCCTTTTTGCCCGCCAGCAGCATACTGGTGACAGTGCGGCTGTTCAGCGTGCCGATGTTGATATTCAATCCGCCGCAGATGGCGGTGATCTCCTCCACCTCGGCGGCATCATCGGCCATGATGGGGGAGGCACCGCAGGCCAGCACCATGTTGGCGCAGTCATTCACGGTGACGTAGTTGGTGATGTTGTGGATCAGTGGGCAGCGGCTGCGCAGGTTCTCAAAGGCGGTCTTGAGCATTCCGGGCACCTCCGCTCAGGAAAGGCTGCTCTGCATGGAGCGCAGAGCACCGGAGCGCTGCAGGCTGAACACCACAGCACCGGCGATCACCGCACCCACGGCGGTGGAGATGAGGAAGGGCACGATGTAGGCGTAGAAGGCGATATCCGCAGCGCTCTTGCCCATCAGGAAGATGGCTACGGGCCATGCGCAAAGGCCGCCCAGAATGCTGGTGCCGAACACCTCACCCACCACGGTGGCAATCAGGTTTTTGGTCTTGTGGTATGCAAGGCCGCACAGCAGCGCACCGAACATACTGCCCGGGAAGGCCATCAGGCTGCCCAGACCCAGCAGGTTACGCAGTAGGGAAGCCACAAAGGCTACGCCGACGCCCCACCAGGGCCCCAGCAGAACAGCGCACAGCACGTTGACCATGTGCTGCACCGGGGCGCACTTGCTGCCGAACATGGGAAAGCTGAATACGCTGCCCACTACGCACAGGGCACAGAACATACCGGCGAGGGCAAGCTTTTTGACAGAGGGATTCTTCATGATAAATTAGCTCCTTTTCAACCATCTGCGGCAGCGCAGGACGAACACCGGCGCTCCCGCAACAAAACAGCCCGTGCCCGCAGAAAGGCGGGAACAGGTACGGAAGGTGCGGTCGAAACTTACTGGTTTCCTCTCACGCCGGAACACGGCTTCCCATCGCTGCATTCATCCAAGGCTCAGGGCGCTCCCCCTCAGCCGGCTGCGGAACCTCCGCAGAGGTACAAAAAAACAGGAGGAGCCCGGCGCGGCTCCTCCTGCAAAAAATCATAAAGAGTATGACTTCCTACGGCGGCATTATCCGCATCAGGTAAAAGGGTCGAAGCTTGCTATACTTCCTCTCAGCCCGCTGCACGAGCTCCCCTGTGTTTGATTGTGACTGTATTCTACACCTCTTTCCCAAAAAATGCAAGAGGGAAGGGGACGATTTAGAATGGCCTCCGCTTGCGCTCTGGCCATCTTCAGCGGAAAGATTATTTAATATTTCGCGTTTGTCGCGGCCTGCGGGCCGCGACAAACGCTATTTTCACGGGAGGGGCTGCAATGGTTAAAGGGCGGTCTGAACTGCAAATGCAGTTGACCGTTACGATCCCACTGGTGAAAAGGGAATTCAGAAAAGCCCGCGTTTGCGCAGCAATGAAAGCCCCAGTGGGGCTTTTAAGCGGCAGAGCGGTCTGCGTTAGCAGATGGAGGGGCTTTGCCCCGACAAGCTCCGCAGGCTTTTCTGAATCCTGAAAAAAACGATTCCGCTATCTATGCGCAGAGCGAACACGGAGCGCATTTTTGATCGTTGTACTGTCAGATAAGCTGTAAAACCAAAGCCGCCGTGCAGAGTGCTGCGCGGCGGCTTTGGTCACAGAAAGGAGAATAATATGAAAAAGCAGAGAATTTCGGGTTAACCCATGGTCACCTGCACCGTTACCTCAGCTCCGGCGGCAGCCAGCGGCAGAACGTTGCCGGAGATGGCCTTGCCGTCCACGGTAACGGCCTTGATGCCGTGCTGCACCCCGGCGGCGTTATCCACCGTAATGTGGTACACCGCACCGCGGAAGCGGCGGGTCACAGTGAAGCCGGACAGGGTGTGGGGGATGCAGGGGTCTACCTTCAGGCCGTCCAAGGTGGGCTGGATGCCCAGAATGTACTGGCTGATGTTGAAGAAGGTCCATGCCGCCGTGCCGGTCAGCCAGCTGTTTTTGGCCTCGCCAAAGGTGGGGGCGTCCTTACCGGCTACCATCTGGCTGTAAACGTAGGGCTCGGTGCGGTGGATCTCGGAAATGTCCTCAATGTAGGCGGGGCAGGTCTTGCGGTACACTGCAAAGGCGCGGTCGCCGTGGCCGAGCGTTGCTTCGGCGCAGCTGATCCACGGGTTGTTGTGGCAGAAGATACCGGCGTTCTCCTTGTATCCCGGAGGATAGCTGGAGATCTCGCCCAGATTCAGCTGGTAGCTGGTGTAGGCGGGCTGCAGCAGCACCACACCGTATTTGGTGTCCAGCCGTTCCTCCACGCTGGCAAGCGCCTGCGCGGCCTGTCCGCTCTCCTTGCCAATGCCGGCCATGACGCACATACCCTGCGGCTCAATGAAGATCTGACCCTCGGTGCACTCCTTGCTGCCGATGGGTTTTCCAAAAGCATCGTAGGCACGGCGGAACCATGCGCCGTCCCAACCGGCGGTCAGGGTGGCCTGCTCCACGGCATCAATGTGCTTGCGGGCGGCAGCGGCCTCCTCGGTCAGGTTCAAATGGTCGCACAGCTGGGCGTATTCATGGCCGTACTTGACGAACATACCGGCAATGAAAACGCTTTCGGCCACGGGACCCTCGCTGGGGCCGGTGATCTGGAAGCTCTCGCCCGGGTGCTCGGAGAAGCAGTTCAGGTTCAGGCAGTCGTTCCAGTCAGCGCGGCCGATCAGCGGCAGGCCGTGGGGACCCAGATGGGTGCAGGTATAGTTAAAGCTGCGGCGCAGGTGCTCCATCAGGGTCTGCGCCTTGGTGGCATCGTTATCAAAGGGCACCTGCTCCTCCAGAATAGACCAGTCGCCGGTCTCCCGCAGGTAGGCGGCGGTACCGGCAATGAGCCACAGCGGGTCATCATTGAAGCCGGTGCCGATATCCCGGTTGCCCTTTTTGGTCAGGGGCTGGTACTGGTGGTAGGCGCTGCCATCCTCAAACTGGGTGGCGGCGATATCCAGAATGCGCTCCCGGGCGCGGGAGGGGATGATGTGCACAAAGCCCAGCAGATCCTGACAGCTGTCCCGGAAGCCCATGCCGCGTCCGGTGCCGCTTTCAAAGTAGCTGGCAGAGCGGCTCATGTTAAAGGTGACCATGCACTGGTACTGATGCCAGATGTTGACCATGCGGTTCAGCTTTTCCTCGCCGGATTCCAGATGGTAGGTGGACAGCAGCTGCTCCCAGTGAGTGCGCAGGGCGGCGCGGGCGGCATCAATCTGTGCATCCGTGGCGTAGCGCTCCATCATGGCGTGGGCGCGGGTCTTGTTGATGACGCCCGGGGCGATGAACTTCTCCTGCTGCGGGTTCTCGATATAGCCCAGACCGAACAGGATGCTGCGGCTCTCGCCGGGGGCGAGGGTCAGGTGGATGTGCAGGGCACCCACCGGTGCCCAGCCGTGGGCAATGCTGCCGGAGCAGTGTCCGGCGCGGACGGCCTGCGGGTCTGCCGGGCCGCCGTACACGCCGCAGAAGGCATCCCGGGTGGTGTCAAAGCTGTCCACCGGGCAGTTTGCCCAGAACACGGCGTAGTGATCGCGGCGCTCGCGGTACTCGGTCTTGTGGTAGATGACGCTGCCCTCTACCTCCACCTCACCGGTGGAGAAGTTGCGCTGGAAGTTGGAGCCGTCGTCCACGGCATCCCACAGGCAGAACTCCACATAGCTGAACAGATCCAGCTCCTTGACGATGGTGCTGCCGTTGCACACCGTCACCCGGTCCAGCTCACAGGCATCGCCCTTGGGGACGAACAGCTCCTGCCGGGCGGTCACGCCGTCCTTTTTGCCCTCCAGAATGGTGTAACCCAGACCGTGGCGGCAGCTGTAGCTGTCCAGCGGGGTCTTGGTGGGCTGCCAGCCCGGGTTCCACACGGTGTCACCGTCCTTGATGTAGATCCGGTGGCCGTCCATGTCCAGCGGGGAGTTGTTGTAGCGGTAGCGGGTCAGGCGGCGCATCCGGGCGTCCCGGTAAAAGCTGTAACCGCCCGCCGTGTTGGAGACCAGACTGAAGAAGTCCTCGCTGCCAAGGTAGTTGATCCAGGGCAGGGGCGTCTGCGGGGTGGTGATGACGTATTCCTTATTCTGGTCATCAAAATATCCGAACTTCATAATGCTTCCTCCTTAAAACTGCGCCTTGTCAGGTGGGCAGTGTGTCGATGGGCGAAAACGATTAAGGCGCTGCGAAAGAAGCAATCTCATCACGCTAAGCATACCGTATCCCACCGAAAAATGCAAGAGCTTTTTGCAAAAATCTCAGCGGAAATTTAAAAATAATCTGCGCAGTCCCGGCGATTTTCTGCGGTCCTCGGCGCTGCGTGCGCCTGCGGAAGGCCGAACGAAAGCCCCGAAACCCCATTTTAAAAGTAATTATACATACGGCCTCCGGCACCGAAAACCATAACGAAACTGCAACGAAATTTTTTCCATTTTAATCGAAATGTAACGAAAGTGAATCGAGGTGCACAATTTTTACAGGTCGTATTGGAACAAAATGCCAAAAGTGATGCAACGGGGCTAAAACTTTTGCGTTTTCGCTTGATTTTTGGTGCAGAATGCGATATATTGAAGTTGCGAAAACGATTAAGGAACTTGCGAGAAACATCCCGCAGCTCCTTTCCTCGGAAGGAGGCTACAAGATGCCGTCCCTGAAGGATCTGGCGAAAGAATGCGGCGTGTCCGTCGCAACCGTCAGCAAGGCTTTAAACGACCAGCCGGATATCGCACCGGCCACGCGGGAGCGCATCCGTGCAGCGGCCCGCCGCGTGGGGTACCTGCCCAACGCAGCGGCCCGGGCGCTGAAAACCAACCGTACTTACAACCTCGGCGTTCTGTTCGTTGATGAAAAACAGAGCGGCCTGACCCACGAGTACTTCTCCGCAGTGCTGGACAGCTTCAAGGTAGAAGCGGAAAAGCGCGGCTATGATATCACCTTTATCAACCACAACATCAGCGGCAGGTCCATGAGTTATCTGGAGCATTGCCACTACCGGGGTGTGGACGGCGTGGTGATCGCCTGCGTGAACTTTTACGATCCGCAGGTGGTGGAGCTGGTCAACGGCGATGTGCCGGTGGTGACCATCGACCATGTGTTCAACAACCGGATGGCGATCCTTTCAGACAACGTGGTGGGCACAAAGGCTCTGGTACAGCAGGCATGGGCCTGCGGACACCGGCGCATCGCCTTTATCCACGGCGAAAAGACCGCCGTTACCGAGAACCGTCTGGCAGGCTTCTATCAGGCCTGCGAGGAGCTGGGACTGAAGGTGCCGGAGGAGTACGTCCGCTGCGGTGTGTACCACGATGTGGATCGCTGCGCAGAGGAGACCCGGGCGCTGCTGGCACTGCCGCAGCGGCCCACCTGCATCATCTTCCCGGATGACTTTTCTGCACTGGGCGGCTACAACGTCCTGAGTGAGGCGGGCTTGAGCATCCCGGAGGACATCTCGGTGATGGGATACGATGGCATCTATCTCTCCCGGGTGGTCAAGCCCTCGCTGGTGACCTACCAGCAGAACACCAAATCCCTTGGCAGGCTGGCGGCGGATAAGCTGATCGAGCTGATCGAGCATCCGCGTGTGACCCTGCCGGAGCAGATCCGGGTGTCCGGCAAGCTGCTGGACGGCGGCTCCGTCCGCATCCTTTAACAAAGGCCCACAACTCCCGGCGCGGAGTTTTTGAGAATGAATTTTTTAATTGGAAAACCATGAAGGAGGTTTACCCTTATGAAAAAGATCTCTCGTCGTAATTTCCTGCTCGCTTCCGGTGTCGTGACTGTTGGTGCTGCTCTGGCAGCCTGCGGCGGCAGCTCCTCCAGCAGCACTGCTGCTTCCTCTGCCGCTCCCGCATCCTCCGCTGCTGCTTCTGCTCCGGCTGCTGCCGAGGGCAAGGTGCTGAATATCTGGTGCTGGAATGATGAGTTCCAGAGCCGCTTCAACGATTACTATCCCGAGGTCAAGGAGATCGCAGCCGACAAGTCCACCACCACCCTGAAGAACGGCACCACCGTGAAGTGGACCATCAACGCCAACGAGAACAACAACTACCAGAACAAGCTGGACGAGGCTCTGCTGAGCCAGGACTCCGCAGCCGATGACGACAAGATCGACATCTTCCTGATCGAGGCCGACTACGCTCTGAAGTATGTGGATTCCGACTACGTTCTGGATGTCAAGAAGGATATCGGCCTGACCGATTCTGATCTGGCCGGCCAGTACCAGTACACTAAGGATATCGTTTCTGTGGACGGCAGCCAGCGCGGCACCACTTGGCAGGCTACCCCGGGTCTGTTCGCATACCGCCGCAGCATTGCAAAGGCAGTGCTGGGCACCGATGACCCCGCCGAGGTGCAGACCTACCTGTCCGACTGGGATAAGTTCAACGATGTAGCTGCCAAGGCTGCTGCCAAGGGCTACAAGATGCTGTCCGGCTTCGACGATGCATACCGCACCTTCTCCAACAACGTCTCCGCACCCTGGGTCACCGGCACCACCGTTACCGTCGATCCTAACCTGATGAAGTGGGTGGATCAGACCAAGGAGTACACCGACAAGGGCTACAACAACAAGTCCAGCCTGTGGGACAGCCAGTGGGCTTCCGATCAGGGCCCCACCGGTAAGGTGTTCGGCTTCTTCTACTCCACTTGGGGCATCAACTTCACCCTGCTGGGCAACTCTCTGGCAACTCCTACCTCTGAGGGCGGCAAGGAAGAGGTTGGCAACGGTATCTACGGCGACTACGCTGTGTGCGAAGGCCCTCAGCCCTACTACTGGGGCGGCACCTGGATCTGCGGCGCAGCCGGCAGCGACAACCTTGAGACCATCAAGGACGTTATGCTGAAGCTGACCTGCGATGAAGCCATCATGAAGCAGATCACCATGGATACGCAGGATTACACCAACAACGAGAAGGCCATGGAAGAGATCGCCAACAGCGATTACAAGTCCGACTTCCTCGGCGGCCAGAACCACATCGCTCTGTTTGCAGAGGCTGCAACCAAGATCGATATGTCCAACGCTGGCCCCTACGATCAGGGCCTGAACGAGAGCTTCCAGACCGCTTTCAAGGATTACTTCACCGGCAACGTGAAGGAGGATGCCGCCAAGGCAAACTTCGAGACCGCTATCAAGGAGAAGTACCCCGAGCTGACCGACGTGGTCTGGCCCGCATAAGTGGTTCCACTCCGAACTGAAAATTGAAGCAAAGGGGCGGGCGGCGTATCTCGCCCGCCCCTTTGGTTTTGCTGTGACCCGGCAGGAGGGAGATCTCATGGGAGAAAAAACAAAAAAGAAAGGGTCGATCAGCTACGCGAAATGGGGCTATATCTTCATTGCACCGTTCTTTATCATCTTCGCGGTATTCCAGCTGATCCCTCTGGCATCCACCATCTATTACAGCTTTTTTGAGTATTACCGCAGCGGCCTGAAGATCATCGGACCCAACTTTGTGGGTCTGAAGAACTACATCACCCTGTTCGCGACCGATCTGCCCAAGTATTTTGGCAACACGCTGATTTTGTGGATTATCGGTTTTATCCCGCAGATCATCGTCTCGCTGCTGCTGGCGGCATGGTTCACCGACCTGCGGCTGAAGCTGAAAGGGCAGACCTTCTTCAAGACGGTCATCTATATGCCCAACCTGATCATGGCCTCGGCCTTCGCAATGCTGTTCTTCGCCCTGTTCTCGGATAACGGCCCGGTGAACGCAGTGCTGCTGAGCATGGGCTGGATCAAGACCCCCATCAGCTTTTTGAATACCGTGTGGGGCAACCGCGGCCTTGTGGGCCTGATGAACTTCCTGATGTGGTTCGGCAATACCACCATCATGCTGATGGCAGCCATTATGGGTGTGGACCCCACCCTGTACGAGGCTGCGGAGCTGGACGGCTGCACCCCGAACCAGATGTTCTGGAAGATCACCCTGCCCCTGATCCGCCCCATTCTGGTCTATGTGATGATCACCTCCATGATCGGCGGCCTGCAGATGTTCGATGTGCCGCAGATTTTGACCAACGGCAAGGGCGGCCCCGACCGTACCTCCACCACCATGATCATGTACCTGAACAACCACCTGTTCAGCAAGAACTACGGCATGGCCGGTGCAGTATCTGTGGTGCTGTTCCTTGTATGTGCAGTGCTGTGCGTCGTCGTGTACTTCTCGCTGACCAAGGAGGATGACGGCCTGACCAAGGCTCAGCGCAAGGAACTGAAGGCAGCCAAAAAGGCTGCTGCCAAAGGAGGGAAATAAGTATGGCACATACGCCTAAAAACCAGTCCGAAAAGGCGATTCTGACCGCCCGCCGTGCGTGGTGCTATCTGGTGCTGGTGCTGATCAGCTTTCTGTGCCTGTTCTTCTTCTATGTGCTGATCATCAACTCCACCCGCACCCACTTCGAGATCCAGAAGGGCTTCTCGCTGATGCCGGGCAAGTCCATCATCACAAACTTCCGCAATGTGCTTACGGACGCCAACATTCCTGTGGTGAGCGGCATCCGCAACAGCCTGCTGGTGTCTGCCTGCTCGGCAGCGCTCAGCGTCTACTTCTCGGCGCTGACGGCCTACGGCATCTACGCCTACAACTTCAAGTTCAAAAAGGCCGCCTTTGCCCTGATCCTGCTCATCATGACCATGCCCACACAGGTGTCCGCACTGGGCTTTCTGCAGTTGATTTCCAAGATGGGCTTGAAAAACAGCTTCATCCCCCTGATCGTCCCCAGCATTGCAGCACCTACCGTGTTCTTCTTCATGAAGCAGTATCTGGACGCCTCCCTTCCCATGGAGATCGTGGAGGCCGCCCGCATTGACGGTGCAGGCGAGTTCTATACCTTTAATAAAATCGTGCTGCCCATCATGAAGCCGGCTCTGGCTGTGCAGGCCATCTTCTCCTTCGTGGCCAGTTGGAACAACTACTTCATCCCGGCTCTGGTGCTGGACACCGCCGACAAAAAGACCCTGCCTATCCTGATCGCCCAGCTGCGCAGCGCGGACTTCCTGAAGTTCGATATGGGCAAGGTGTACATGATGGTGGCCATCGCCATTCTGCCGGTCATCGTCGTCTACCTGCTGCTGTCCAAGTTCATCGTCCGCGGCGTTGCGCTTGGCGGCGTTAAAGGCTAAAATTGCGACAACCGCCTCACAATAACACCTTCATTTCTCTGTTACAGCATAGCAAAGCCCCCGGGGGACACACCCTCGGGGGCTTTGTGCATTGTAGATGATTGACGAAAACGATTTGGAATGGCTTCCGCTGCGCTCTAGCCATTTTCAGCGGAAAAATTATTTTATTTTCGGGATTCAGAAACGCCTGCGGGCGTTTCTGAATCCCCTTTTCACGGGAAGAGCCGTAACCGGGAGCGGCAGTTGCATTACCTTTGCGCCCCTTCCGTGAAAAAGTAACTCTGGAAAATCCGCAGATTTTCCAGAGTTACAACTATAAAAATATTCTTTCCGCTATTTATGCGCAGAGCAACGCGGAGCGCATTCAAAATCGTCCCACGCAGGAAGTGTGTGATGGGATTCAGATCAATATCCCATCGCAATGGTCGATCTCGTGCTGGATGATCTGTGCCGTCCAGCCGGTAAAGGTTTTGATGCGCGGTTTGCCGTCCATGGTCTGGTACTGCACCTTGATGCTCTGCCAGCGCTTTGTTTTCCGCACGCCCTCCAGCGAAAGACAGCCCTCCTCGGCTTCGTACAGGCCGGACCTTTTCAGGATGACCGGGTTGAACAGCACTAAATATCCGTCCTCGGCCTCCACCGCGATGATGCGCTTGAGCACGCCGATCATGTTGGCAGCCATGCCCACACAGCCGTCGGCGTGGGCGGTCAGGGTCTCCAGTAAGTCCCGCGCAATGGGGGCGTCCTCCGGGGTGGCAGGGGCGGACTTCTGCGCCAGAAACAGCGGGTCGTGCATGATGGGCTGGATCATAGTAAAATCTCCTTTATATTTCAGTTCTGCTTAAAAGGATGCCTGCCAGCAGCCCGACAACCGCCGGGAGCACCCAGCCAAAGCCCAGTGTCGCCAGCGGCAGGGCGTTGGCAAGGGCAGAAAGCACGCCAAGCGGCAGTGCGGCGGCAATGCTCTGCACGGCGGTGCAGCCGATGCACAGCGGATAGACTCGGCGGCGCTGCTCCAGCCCGGGCACAAAGGAAAGCGCGATCAGCACAATGGCCACCGGGTACAGGGCGTTGAGCACCGGCACGGACAGGCGCAGAATTTCTGCCAGACCCAGATTTGCGATCAGCATACTGGCAGCGGCAAAAAAGGCGGCAAGGGCAGGGTAGGGGATGCGGGGCAGCAGGGTGTGGAAATACTCTCCCACACAGGCGATCAGCCCTACACAGGTGTTGAAGCAGGCCAGCATAAAGATAGCTGCAAGCAGCACCAGCCCCGCTTTGCCGAACAGCCGCTCCGCCAGCACGGTCAGCACCTCGGCACCGGTGGCAAGGCCGGGCACGGCGGCACCGGTCAGCGCTCCGGCGTGCCCCAGCATGGCGTAGACCGCCAGCAGCAGCCCGCCCGCCACAAGCCCGGCGCGGATGGCACTGCGCTGCACGTCTTGCTCCCGGGCAACGCCCTGCGCCCGGATGTTCATGGCGATGACTGCGCCAAAGTTCAGTGCTGCAAGGGCGTCCATGGTCTGGTAGCCGTACAATACGCCCTGTAAAACGACTGTGGAACGATACGCCTCGGCGGGTGCACCGTACTGCGCCGCCAGCGGGTGCAGCAGGCAGCCGCCGAACAAAATCAGGATCAGCACCAGCAGGCAGGGGCAGAGCAGTCTGCCCAGCCAGCGGGTGAGCCTGTCCGGGTGCAGCGCCACCAGAAAGGCCGCGCTGAAGAACAGCACGGAGTACCCCAGCTGCAGCCCGGCGCTGCTGCCCAGCAGCGGGGTGAGCATGGCAAAGGAGGTGCTTGCGGTGCGCGGAATGGCCAGACACGGCCCGATGGACAGATAGATCAAAATCATGAACACCTGCGCGAACAACGGATGCACCCGCCCGGCCAGCTTGTCCAGACCGTCGGCCCGTGCCACCGCGATGACCCCCGCAACCGGCAGACCCACGGCACTGAGGGCAAGCCCCAGAAAGGCGGGCCAGAGGCTTGCCCCGGCCTTTGCCCCCAGATCGGGCGGGAAGATCAGGTTGCCTGCCCCGAAAAACATGGAAAATAACGTAAAACCGACAAGTAGCAGCTTGCGGCCCTTGAGCGCTTGTGTCAATACCGTCCCCTCTTTCCTGCGCCGGTGCCAAGGTGCACCGCATACTGTATCCAGTTTACACTGGATACAAATTCATGTCAAGCATACAACGGTTGAATAAAAGTATATACAACGCAAGCCGACCCGCCGCAGGTGGTGCACAGGTCATTCCCCTTTGCGGGACGGTATGGTATACTATACCTTATAACAGGCAGGGGAAGAGGGCAGTTTATGAAGCAGAACAAGCAATTTCTACGCCGTCTGCTGGCGGTGGCGTTCTGGCTGGCGTTCTGGCAGGCCGCAGCCATGGCCATCGGGCAGGAGGTGTTTTTGGTATCGCCGGTGCAGGCGCTGCGCACTTTGGTGCAGCTGCTGCCGAGGGCGGATTTCTGGCAGCGGGTGGGCTTCAGCTCCGGGCGCATTTTGCTGGGCTTTGTGCTGGGCGCAGTGGTCAGCGTGGTGCTGGCGGTGTGCGCCGCCCGGTGGAGCGCCGCCGATGCGCTGCTGGCTCCGGTGATGCAGCTGGTCAAGGCTACGCCGGTGGCAAGCTTTATCATTCTGGCACTGGTCTGGGTGCGGGGCAGCGCCCTTTCGGTGCTCATCAGCTTTTTAATGGTGCTGCCGGTGCTGTACGGTGCGGTGCGCACCGGTATTGCCGGGGCAGACGTGCAGCTGCTGGAGATGGCAGCGGTGTTCCGTCTGCCGCCGGGTCGCCGCCTGCGGGCGATCTGGCTGCCGTCGGTGCTGCCGGCCTTCCGGCAGGGGTGCAGCGTGGCGCTGGGCATCTGCTGGAAAAGCGGCGTGGCAGCCGAGGTCATCGGCCTGCCCAACGGCAGCATCGGCGATGCGCTCTACCGCGCCAAGATCACCCTTTCCACCGGGGAGCTGTTTGCGTGGACCTTTGTCATCATCCTGCTGAGCGCAGGCTTTGAAAAGCTGTTCCTGCTTGCACTGGATAAGGCCGTGGGCGCAGTGCTGGGAGAGGAGGGGACAAAATGCTGAGGCTTCAACACCTGACAAAGCAGTTCGGCGCAGCGCCGCTCTTCACTGACCTGTGCATGGAGGTGGACGCCCCCGTGGTGCTGTGGGCACCCAGCGGCTGGGGCAAGACCACCCTGCTGCGTATCCTGATGGGGCTGGAGCGCCCCACCACCGGCAGCGTGGAGGGCGTAGGCCGGGTGGCGGCGGTCTTTCAGGAGGACCGCCTTTGCCCCCAGCTGAACGCCGTGCAGAACGTCACCTTGGTGCTGCCGGGGGCAGAAAACCAGTACAAAGAGCAAATTATATGTTGTTTTCAACAGTTTGGAATGGATGCTGCCGCCCTGCAGCTGCCTGCCCGCAGGCTTTCCGGCGGGCAAAAGCGGCGGGTGGCGCTGCTGCGGGCGCTGTGGGCCTCCAGCGACACCCTGCTATTGGACGAGCCCTTTACCGGTATGGACCCGGACACTTTGCAGCGGGCGGCGGCACTGCTGCGGCAGCGCTGCGCGGGCAAGCCGGTGCTGCTGGCTACCCACGATGAAAGCGCTATCCGCGCCCTTGGCTGGCCGGTGGTGGAGCTGGAAAAGCTGGGACGTTCTTGAATGCCCTCCGCTTTGCTCTGGGCATCATTTAAGGAAGCTTTGTTTTTTAAATATGGCGTTTCAGCGCCTAAAAAGCAAGGACGAGCAGCCTGCGGGCTGCTCGTCCTTGTATTATAGAATATTCTTTACCCGAACAGGCTTTTGGTATTGTGAGAGTATACAGATAGGACTAAGCCCACACAGATATACAGCATGAGCACCGAGCTGCCGCCTGCAGAGTAGAAGGGCAGGGTGACACCGATGACTGGCAGCACCCGCAGGTTCATGCCAACGTTCACCGCAATCTGCGCCATCAGGGCGCCGCCGATACCGGCGCAGATGTAGCTGCCCAGCAAATCCTCGCTGCGGGCACCGGTAGCAAAGGTCTTGATCACCAGCGCCAGCAGAACGCCAAGCACCACGCAGCAGCCCACAAAGCCCGCCACGTTGCCGATCCAGCTGAGGATGAAGTCGTTATGGGCGTTGGGCACGCTGTAATACCGGCCGCTGAATAGGCCGTTGCCAAAGATGCCGCCGGAGCCCAGCGCGATCTCGCCGCGCTGCTGCTGGTAGATGATGTTCTTCCACACCGTCTCGCTGGGTGCCCAGCCGGTGGTGTTTTCCGGGTCCAGCACCGCCAGAATGCGGTACCACTGGTATCCCTTGCCGATCTTATCGCTGAAAAAGGCAAAGGCCACCGCCACGGCAGCGCCCGCCGCCGCAAAGGCTGCAAAGATATACTTCCAGCTCAGCCCCGCCGCAAACATCATGCAGCAGCCGATGATGCCGTAGATGATGGCCGTGCCGTCATCGCCCTGCACATGGATGATGGCAATGGGCACCAGCAGGTGCAGCAGCAGCTTTGCCAGCTCCTTTGGCTCGTTGATGCGGCTGCGCACGTTGTTCAGGTGCATGGCAAAGGTCAAAATAAAGCTGATCTTTGCCAGCTCTGTGGGCTGAAAGGTAAAGCCGCCCAGCTTGTACCAGGAGTAGTTGTCGGTATCACCGGCGTTGTAGCCGATGGTCAGCGGGCCGATGGATACGTTGCGGATGACCAGCGTGGGCAGCACCAGACCCCACGTCAGCACAACGTGCACCGGCCACACCTTTACAAGGCTGCGGTAGTCCACGCAGGAGAGCAGCAGCGCGATCACGATGCCAATGGCGGCAGCGCCCGCCTGCACCATTGCACGGCGGTAGTCGCCAATGCCGATGATGGCACCGGTCACCTCGTCGGTGGCAAAGCCGTTGCCCTGCTTGGCTGCCCACGAGGACAGCGCCAGCACCGCCATCACGCTGCTGAAAATGCACAGCAGCAGATACATCTTATCGGTGCGCTTAAAATATTGTCGAATGCTATCCAAGGAAAGCACCGCCTTTCGTCAGAACAGTCTGCCGGGGTGTGCCTGCGTACAGGCGATAAAAACCCAGCATACTGCTATTATACACAAACCTTTGCGCCAATGCAATGCGCCGGGTGTGACGGAATGGTAAAACATTGCCGGGGTGCTTGACAAAGCCCCGGCAGCAGCCTACAATGAACCTGTGGACGCAGCCTTGCGTACAACAGCCCCGGCGGCGTGCCGGGGGAGAGGAACGGAAAAGAAGAAATGGAACATACGTTTTATCGCCGTCTGCTCAGCGCGGTGTGTGCCATTGCGCTGGCCTTTACGGCAGTGTGCCCGGCGGTGGCCGCCGCACCGGAGGATACCACCGGCACCCCCCAGACCCTGACCGCCTCTGAGGTAAAGGAGATGCAGCAGACGGATGCCGCCGTCACCGCCCTGACCGACAGCGCCGCTTACGCCGGAATGTCGGAGGAGGAGCGTCAGGCCGCTGCGCTGGCACAGCTGGATGAGCTGGCGGCGCAGGGGCTTGTGGAAAAGAACAGCATCTATGTGGATGCGGAAAACGGCATGGTAAGCTTTGCCTATAGCTGCGGCGCGCTGGGCGGCATTCTGCTCACCGACACCGAGAGCGAGGCGGACGCTGCCCTGCCCGGGCCGGAGCTGCCGGAGTTGGAGGCCGCGCCCACGCTGCTCACCGCCGAGAACGGCATGGTGGGCAATGCGGTCATCTACTATGCCTTTGATAACGGGGTCAACAGCAGCCGCTACCCCTACTATTCTTATATGAAGGACTACTGGAGCGGCTCCGGGCTGGACACCCATCTGGACATGATGGTGACCGTCTCCGACCTGAAGCGGATGGCGGACTACGACCTTGCTATCCTCAGTGCCCACGGCGCGTACTATACCTATGAGTACGGCTGGCTGTGGAAAAAGCAGACCACCGCGCCCATCATCCTGCTGCTGGAAAAATCGGATTTCTGGAACGACCTGCGCTACGGCTTGGAGCTGCTCAGCCACCGGGTCATCAAGGTGAATGGCTGCTACGCCGTCACCGGGGACTTTTTCGGCAATGCCTACCGGGGCGGTAAGCTGAACGGCACCATCGTGCTCTCGGAGACCTGCGAGTTCTACGGCCGCAGCGGCCATGTGGACACTGCCCTTTCGGACGGGCTGCTCTCCGGCGGGGCAAAGGCCGTGGCAGGCTTTGTGAACAACGTGTACAGTGTGTACTCCCGCAGTATGCTGTGGGCGACCGTGAACCGCCTGATCGAGGGCGAGACCTTGCAGCAGGCCATTGATTACGGCCTTGAGGTCTACGGCGAAAACGACATCGTGTGGTATCTCAACCAGAACACCGGGCGGCATCCGCACCCGGCGGCGTCCTACCCCATCATTCAGGGCGATGCCGCTGCCCGGCTCACCGCGCCCGGCACGGTGACGAACGGTGCAGCGGAGCAGCAGACCCCTGCCGCCGCCTGACCATTGCACTTTTGTGTGTTTTATATTATACTTAGGGATGGCAGAGCGTCTGCCATCCCTTTTTTGAAACGATGAGGTAACCTTCATGTCAGAATATATCACCCATTCCCGCGCCGAGACGGTGGCGCTGGGCAAGCGGATGGCCGCTGTGCTGGCTCCCGGGGCGCTGATTGCCTTTACCGGTGGTCTGGGCGCGGGCAAGACCGCCTTTACCGAGGGTCTTGCCGAGGGTCTGGGCTGCACCGACCCGGTGTCCAGCCCCACCTTTGCCATCGTGAACTACTACCGGGGCCCGCGCCCGCTGGCGCACTTTGACCTGTACCGCATCTCCACCGAGAGCGATCTGTGTGCGGCGGGCTTCTACGATTATCTGGATCAGGGCGCTGTGGTGGCGGCAGAGTGGAGCGAAAACTTTGCCGACCTGCTGGCGCTGGAAAACCCCATCCGGGTGAACATCGAACGTCTGGACGATACCACCCGCAAGATCACCATTGAGGGGGTGACGGTATGAATATTCTGGCCGTGGATACGGCGGGCAAGACCGTCGGCGTGGCCCTGCTGCAGGACGACCGCCTGCTGTACGAGGTGTATCTGGACGGCGGCATGACCCACAGCGAAACGCTGATGCCCATGATCGACACCTGCTTAAAGATGTGCGGGCTGACCTGCGCGGATATCGACCTGTACGCCGTGAATGCAGGCCCGGGCAGCTTTACCGGCCTGCGCATCGGGCTGGCCGCCGTCAAGGGTCTGGCCTTCCCGCGCGAGACGTTGTGCGCCCCGGTGTCTACCTTGGAAGCACTGGCTGCTGCCCACACCGGCGAGGGTACGGTGCTCTGCGCACTGGACGCCCGCCGCGCACAGGTGTACAGCGCAGCCTTTGACCTTGCCACTCACGCCCGCCTGCTGGACGACGACGCCCGGGCGGTGACAGATCTGGCTGATTTTGTAGAAAATTGCAAAAAGCCTCTGTTTTTTGTTGGTGATGGCGCGGGTCTGTGCTATAATAAATACAGCAATGTGCCGGGCGTGCTGCAAATATCCCCGGCGCTGCGGGGCGGCCGTGCCGCTGCCGTAGCACTTGTGGCAAAGCAGATGGCCGCAGCCGGGCAGGCTGTGCTGCCGGAGGCGCTGCTGCCGGACTACCACCGTCTCAGTCAGGCGGAACGGGAGCGGGCGGAGCGTCTGGCTGCCGAAGCCGCAGCAAACAAACAATAAAAGCGGAACTGTGACCACTCACAGGGAAAGGACGTTTTTCCATGGCAAAACCCATCGCACTTGCCGCCGACCACGGCGGATTTGAACTGAAAGAGGCTGTCAAGGCACATCTGGAGGAGCTTGGTCTGGAGTATATCGACTTTGGCACCCACAGTACCGACAGCGTGGACTATCCCGATATGGCTGTGCCCGCCTGTGACGCAGTGGTGAGCGGCCAGTGCGAGAAGGCACTGCTGTTCTGCGGCACCGGTGTGGGCATCAGCATGGCAGCCAACAAGATCAAGGGCATCCGCGCCTGCTGCTGCTCCGACAGCTTCAGCTGCGAGTATACCCGCCGCCACAACGACGCCAACGCCCTGTGCATGGGCGGCCGCGTAGTGGGCGCAGGCCTTGCCTGCCAGCTGGTGGACATTTTCCTGAACACCCAGTTCGAGGGCGGCCGTCATCAGCGCCGCATCGACAAGCTGACCGCACTGGAAAACCGCTGATTGAAATTTTGTGATTTCACAGAGAAGCTTGCACTGCAAGCTTCTCTGTGAAAAAATCCTTTCAGTACCCGATAGAATGTTCTATATAAATTAAGGAGCGTGTTTTTATGACCCCGATGATCGTTGAACATCCGCTGCTGCAGCACAAGATCAGCCTGCTGCGCAACAAACAGACCGGCACCAAGGAGTTCCGTGACCTCGTTGGCGAGATCGCAACTCTGCTGTGCTACGAGGCTACCCGCGATCTGCCGCTGGAAGAGGTGGAGATCGAGACCCCTATCACCATGGCAAGGACCAAGGTGCTGGCAGGCCGCAAGCTGGCGCTGGTGCCCATCCTGCGCGCTGGTATGGGTATGCTGGACGGTATGCTGACCCTGCTGCCCGCCGCCAAGGTCGGCTTCATCGGCCTGTACCGCGACGAAAAGACCCTGCAGCCCGTGGAGTACTTCTGCAAGCTGCCGCAGGATATCGCCGAGCGTGACGTTCTGGTGCTGGATCCCATGCTGGCTACCGGCGGCAGCGCCATCGACGCCATCACCCAGATCAAGAAGCACGGCGCAAAGCGCATCAAGTTCATCGGTCTGCTGGGCGCACCGGAGGGCATCAAGGCTCTGCACGAGGCACACCCCGATGTGGACATCTATCTGGGCGCACAGGACGACTGCCTGAACGAGAACGGCTACATCGTACCCGGTCTGGGCGATGCCGGCGACCGTATCTACGGCACCAAGTAAAAACAGCATAAAGCTTTTTCGCCGCCGCCTCCCGCCCGGAGACGGCGGTTTTTGCGTCTGTGGAGCGCGACAAACGCATTTTTACAAAAAAAGAAGATGCTGCCCTCCACGCCCCTGCCTGTGAAAAAGGGGTTCAGAAAAGTCCGCAGACTTTTCTGAACCCCGAAATAAGAAATAATTTTTACATTAGCTTATGCGCAGAGCAACGCGGAGCGCATTTAAAAATCGTCTGGCGTCACATCTCGCTGCTGCGCAGAAAACGCACCAGAAGGGGCAGCTCGTACAGCAGCATCAACAGCCAGCCCACCGCGTAGCTGAAGGGCAGCGCCTCAATATCCATCTTCAACACCAGAACAAATAGCGCGGCGGCAGCTACCCGCCCGCCCATGTTCAGCATACTGCTGTTCAGGGTGACCTTCAAATCGCCCATGCCCCGGAAAAAGCCCTGAATGCCGTTGGTGGCGGCGGGCATCAGGTAGAACAGCGAGATGGTGCGCAAAAACCGCACACCAAGATCCACTACGGCCGGGTCGGCGGCAAACAGCCGGATGATGGGCTCGGCAAACAGCAGGCAGACACCGGTAAGCAGCAGCGCATAGGCGAATTCGATGCGCATACCGCAGTGGTAGCCCTGCCGCACCCGGTCGGTCTTGCCCGCGCCACGGTTCTGTGCCATCAGAGTAGTCATGGCGTGGCCGATGTTCTGCTGCGGGGTGTAGGCAAAGTCATCGATGCGGGAGGCGGCGGTAAAGGCTGCCATGGCGTTGACGCCCATGGTGTTCACGATGGCCTGTACTGCAATTTTGCCCAGCTGCACCGTGGCCTGCTGCATGGCACTGGCCCAGCCGTAGCTTACGGTCTTGCGCAGCAGCTTGCCGTCATATACCAGCCACCGTCTGCCCAGCTGCAGGATCGGCACCTTGTAGCGGATGTATACCACGCACAGCAGACAGCAGGCGGCCTCGCTGAGCACAGTGGAAAGGGCGCAGCCCTCGCTGCCCCAGCCCAGAGCCTCCACAAAAAACAGGTCGCCGCCAATGTTCAGCACGGCGCTGATCATCAAAAAATACAGCGCACTCTTGCTGTCGCCCAGCGCACGCATGGTGGCAGCAAGGAAATTATAGAAGAAGGTGAAGATCAGCCCCGCAAACACGATGCGCAGGTAGTTCACCGCAATGGGCAGAATGGCGGTGGGCACCTGCAGCAGCCGCAGCAGCGGGTCTGCCAGCAGCACGCACAGGGCAGAAAAGGTCAGGGAGAACACGGTGCCCGCAATGGCGGTGGTGGAGACCTGCCGCTCCACCAGCTTGGTGTCTCCTGCGCCAAAGGCGGTGCTGACCAGAATGCCCGCGCCCAGACACATTCCGTTGATGAACAGGATGGCAAGGGTCATCAGCGGGTTCGAGGTGCCCACGGCAGCCAGTGCGTCCTCACCCACAAACTTGCCCACGATGATGCTGTCGGCGGCGTTGTAGGTAAGCTGGAACAGGTTGCCCAGCACCAGCGGAATGGTAAATTTGATCAGCAGCGGCGTAATGGCACCGCTGGTCATGTCCTTGGTCATGAAAAACGTCCTTCTTTCCTATTTATAAAAGCAGCCGCTTACACGATGCTGGCGCGTCCGCTGAAAATGGCCAGCGCGGCGCGGCTGTTGCAGTTGGCCAGCAGCTGGGCGGCGGCGTGCAGGGCAGCACCGGCGCTGACCGAAGCAGGGATGGCATCGGTGCGCAGCACCTGCTGGGCTGCCCGCTGGGCGTCCCGGCTGGCCACAGCGGAAACGTTATCCACCACATAGCTGTTGTAGTTTTCCGGCACGATGCCGTAGCCGATATCCGGGATGCCGTGCGGGCCGGTAAGTCCGCCGCCCAGCACCTGATTTTCGTACGGCTCTACCGCCACGATGCGCACATCGTTCGTCCATGCCTTGATGGTCTCGCCCACGCCGGTCACCGTGCCGGCGCTGCCCACCCCGATGGTAATGGCGTCCACAAGGCTCTGGTTCTGCCGGGCAATGCTTTGCACAATGGCAGGGCCGGTGACCCGGCGGTGATACTCCGGGTTGTCGTCGTTGGCCAGCCAGTTCATATAGTACCAGCCGTTCGCGGCAGCGGTCTGCGCCGCCAGCGCCCGCGCCCCGGCCAGACCGCTGCGGGCGGGGCTGTGCCGGATCTGTGCACCCAGCCGCAGCAGGTACTCCTGCCGCAGGGCAGGGGCATCCTCCGGCATCACCAGCACGATGGGATGCCCGGCGGTCAGGCTGGCCAGCGTCAGGGCGGTGGCAAAGGGGCCGGAGGCCGCTTCGATGATGGGCTGTCCCGGGGCAAGCTGCTTTTTTTCAATGGCAAGGGCCAGCATCCCCTCGGCAAGGCCGTCCCGGGCGGTACCGGTGGGGCCGTAAAAATCCAGATACGCGTACAGATGCCCCTTCAGCCCGCAGGCGGCGGCGTAGCCCCGCAGCTCCACAATGGGACAGGCGGTGGTAAGGGTCTGGTAAAAATTAGAGTAGATCGGCACAAGGGCACTCCTTTCTCTTGGGATACAACACTATTATCCTAACGCAAAGCCCCCGGCTGCGTCAAGATGCCTTTTGGCAAAAACAGCGAATTTTGGGCAGATATTTCAGAAAAAACTCCAAAATCCCCTTGACAAGGGGCAGGGGTTCTGGTATACTCCATCCGTAAAGCAAAAAAACTTTACAACATAGCAAGTACAGACAGCAGAGCACCGGGGGTCAACAGCAATGGCAAAGGATCTGGAAATGGGGTATCTGCTGGATTTTTATGGCGAGGTGCTTACCCAGAAGCAGCGCGAGATGCTGCGCCAGTATTACAACGATGATCTTTCGCTGAGCGAGATCGGCGAGAACTTCGGCATCACCCGGCAGGGCGCACGGGACGCCATCAAGCACGGCGAGACCACCCTGAAGGAGCTGGAAGAAAAGGTAGGCTTTGCAGCCCGCTACCGGCGGGTACAGCAGAAGCTGGAGCAGCTGGAACAGCTGGTCATCGACACCCGGTTCGAGTGCACCGGCCCCCGCGCCAATATCACCACCACGGAGTATGTGGAAACACTGACAAAAATGCTGGAGATCATCCGCTCAATGGATGAAGCAAACGAAAGCTGATCGAATTTTGAAAGGAGCACCGCACAATGGCATTTGAATCCCTGACCGACCGCCTTGCCGGTGTATTCAAAAAGCTGCGCGGTCACGGCAAGCTGACCGAGGCAGATATCAAGGCCGCCATGCGCGAGGTGCGGATGGCTTTGCTGGAGGCCGATGTCAACTACAAGGTTGCCAAGGACTTCTGCGCAAAGGTATCCGAGCGCGCCATGGGTCAGGAGGTCATGGAGAGCCTGACCCCCGCCCAGCAGGTGGTCAAGATCGTCAATGAGGAGCTGGTAGCCCTCATGGGCGGCACCGAGGCCGCCCGCCTGAACATCAAGAACAAGGGCCAGACGGTCATCATGCTCTGCGGCCTGCAGGGCAACGGTAAAACCACCCACGCGGCAAAACTTGCCAAGTTCTACATCAAGCAGGGCCGCCGCCCCATGCTGGTGGCCTGCGATATCTACCGCCCTGCGGCTATTGACCAGCTGCAGGTGGTGGGCAAACAGGCCGGTGCACCGGTGTTCACCCTGCCCGGCGCAAAGCCGCCGGAGATCGCCCGCAAGGCGCTGGCGCACGCTAAGGACTACGGCAACGACATCGTCATTCTGGATACGGCAGGCCGCTTGCAGATCGACGAAGTGCTGATGCAGGAGCTGGTGGACATCAAGGCCGCCGTTCCCGTGGACGAGACGCTGCTGGTGGTGGACGCCATGGCCGGTCAGGATGCCGTCAACGTGGCCAAGACCTTCAACGAGACGGTGGGCGTGGATGGCATCATCCTCACCAAGACCGACGGCGATACCCGCGGCGGCGCAGCGCTTTCCGTGCTGGCCGTTACCGGCAAGCCCATCAAGTTCCAGGGCACCGGCGAAAAGCTGGATGATCTGGATGTGTTCCACCCGGACCGTATGGCAAGCCGCATCCTTGGCATGGGCGATGTGCTCAGCCTGATCGAGCGCGCACAGGATGCCGCCGACGAAAAGGCCGCCGAGGAGACCGCCAAGCGGCTGATGGAAAACAAGTTCGATATGAACGATATGCTGGAGCAGTTCGCCCAGATCCGCAAGATGGGCGGTGCAGGCGCGATGCTGAGTATGCTGCCCGGTGCTTCCGGCATCGATGCCAGCCAGATCGACGAAAAAGCCTTTGACCGCATCGAGGCCATGATCTATTCCATGACCAAAGAGGAGCGGGAAAAGCCTTCCATCATCAACCCTAAGCGCAAGCGCCGCATTGCCGCAGGCAGCGGTACCCGCGTAGAGGACGTGAACAAGCTGCTCAAGCAGTACGAGATGATGCAGAAGATGATGAAGCAGTTCAAGAAGAGCCCCAAGGGCTTTGCCCGCCGTCTGGGCGGCATGATGGGCAACCCCAACGCCTTCCGCGGACTGAAATAACAACGGTATACAACCCCGGCGGGGTTTGTAACATATATCAAATACAACAATTTTTGGAGGATATCTATTATGGCAGTTAAGATTCGTCTGCGCCGCGTTGGCGCCAAGAAGGCTCCCTTCTACCGTGTTGTCGTTGCTGACAGCCGCTTCCCCCGCGATGGCCGCTTCATCGAGGAGATCGGCACTTACGATCCCAACAAGGAGCCCTCTGAGGTGAAGATCGATGCCGAGAAGGCAAAGCAGTGGATCGCTAACGGCGCTCAGCCCACTGATACCGTTCGTGTCCTGCTGAAGAAGTCCAACATTCTGTAAGTAGGGAGGGCTGACTCATGCAGGAGCTGTTGCTGGCAGTTGCCCGCGGTCTCGTGGAGGACAAGGACGCCGTCAAGGTCACGGTGGACGAGCCCCGCGAGGACGGCACCATCGTCTACCACCTGAGCGTGGCAGAGGGAGATATGGGCCGTGTCATCGGCAAGCAGGGCCGGATCGCAAAAGCCATTCGTGTGGTGATGCGCGCGGCTGCTGTGCGGGTCGATGAAAAGGTCCTTGTTGAGATCGACTGAGCACCCTACAGGCCCTTTGCCCTTGCGGCAAGGGGCCTTTTTGGTTATAGAAAACCCTCTCAGGCGCAGACTGTACACAGGAGCGTTCTGGAAAAACAAGCAATACACCACCTCTTCGTCAAAAAGCTCCCCCCTCGGGGGAGCTGGCAATGCCGCAGGCATTGACTGAGAGGGTTCTTACAGGAGAAAACGATGCAGCAATATCTGGAAGCCGGAAAAGTTGTTACCACCCACGGTGTGCGCGGGGAAATGAAGCTGGAGCTTTGGTG
>CAKTCY010000016.1 GCA_934540955.1 uncultured Faecalibacterium sp. | reverse complement strand
TCGATGCTGCACAGCATGTTGTACTCTTCCTCAAAGCCCTTTTCGTAGGCCAGATGCTTTGCGCGCTGCTTCAGGATAAGTTCACGGGGGTCGCTGATGGTGTACACCGCATGACCCATGCCGTAGATCAGGCCGGAGCCGTCGCCCACCTGCTTGCGCAGGATGCGGCGCAGATACTCGCGCACCTCATCGTCGTCCTCCGGGTTCTCAACATGCTTGAGGATATCCTGCAGCTGACGGTTGACCATCAGGTTCGCGCCGCCGTGCTTGGGGCCCTTCAGGGCACCGATGGCCGCAGAGATGGCCGAGTAGGTGTCCGTACCGGAGGAGGACAGCACACGGGTGGTAAAGGTGGAGCAGTTGCCGCCGCCGTGGTCTGCGTGCACCAGCAGGCACATATCCAGCAGCTTTGCCTCCTCGTGAGTGAACTTCTGATCCGGGCGGTAGGTGCTGAGGATGTGCTCTGCCGTGCTCTGGCCGGGCTTGGGCAGGTGGAAGAACATGCTCTGCTTGTCGTAGTAACGGCGCTTCATCTGGTAAGCGTTCACCATCATGGTGGGCATGCTGGCGATCAGGTTGATGCTCTGGTTCAGGATGTTCTCAAGGCTCAGATCCTCGGCGCGGTCGTCGTAGGAGTACAGGCCCAGCACACAGCGCTGCATCTTGTTCATGATGTTGGGCGAGGGGGCGTTCATGGTGTCCATAAAGCCGTCCGGCAAAGCGCGGGATTCTGCCAGGATCTCGCAGAAATCGTCCAGCTGCTCCCGGGTGGGCAGGCTGCCGAACAAAAGCAGCCAGATCACTTCCTCAAACACAAAGCGGTCGTTGCGGTAAGCCTCGTCCACGATCTCGTTGATGTTGACGCCCCGGTAGATCAGCTTGCCGGGGGTGGGGATCACATGACCTTCCTGATCCTTTTTGTAGCCCACAACGTCACAGACGTTGGTCAGGCCGGCCAGCACGCCGGTGCCATCCGGGTTGCGCAGGCCGCGCTTGACCCCCAGCCGCTCGCTGGTCTCCGGGTCGATGTAGTTGTTTGCGATGTACTCCTCGCACAGGGTACGCATGGTCGTCGGATCCAGCGTTGCCACTTCTGCGTGTGCAAAGTTCATAGGAGTGCTCCTTTCCGTCTCTTACTTTTTATACTTTCCGATCCCGTCCATCCTACTCTCTGATGGACATACTTTTATAATATCGCTTTTGTAAAGTAAATTCAAGCGCTAAGTGCGCACTTCTCACCGCAAAGCGCAAAAATGCCGGTTTTCCTCTGCGCATTTCCCGCCGGTTTGCACGCCGCCGGGCGTATGATGTACCCAAAGCTTGCGTTCCGGGAGGAGGTCTCGTATGAAACGTTCCTTTTTGCTGCTGTGCGCCGTTTTGCTGGTGCTGGGCTGCGCACTGCCGTGTGCTGCCTACCGTCTTGCCCGCATGACCCTTGCGCAGGGCGCTGCTCCGTCCGCAGCAGAAGCTTCCTCTGCCGCTTCGGAAGGAAGCAGCGGGCAAGAAGTCCCCTCCCCTGCTGACGCGACCGATACCGTCTGCTTTACAGATCAGAGCACCGGACAGACGGTAACACTGCCGCTGCGGGAATATCTCATCGGAGCAGTTGCCGCCGAGATGCCGGTCAGCTGGCCGGATGAAGCGCTGAAGGCGCAGGCGGTGGCGGCGCACAGCTATGCCCTCTACCGCCGGGATCACAGCACTGAGGAAAGCGGCGCATGGTTCACCGCAGACCCCGCCCGGCGGCAGGGCTGTCTGACCGATGCAGTGCTGCACAGCTATTGGGGCACCGCCTACGCGGCCAACTACGCCCGTCTTTCCGCGCTGGTAGACGCGGTACAGACGCAGGTATTGTATTACGGGGACGCCCCCGCCGGGACAAGCTACTTTGCCATGTCCAATGGCCGCACCGAAGCCAGCGAGAACGTCTGGGGCACTGCCCTGCCCTATCTTGTACCGGTGGACAGCAGCACCGACACTGCCGCCGACAACTACGAATACACCCTGAACCTTTCTGCTGCCCAATTACAACAGCTGCTGGCGGAGCGACTGGGCATCGCCGCCGACCTTTCGCAGCAGGCGCAGTGGTTCGGCACGCCGGTGCTCACCCCCTCCGGCTATGTAGACAACCTGCCAGTCTGCGGGCAGACGGTACAGGGCACCGCCCTGCGCAAGGCGCTGGGGCTGCGCAGCGCCTGCTTTACGGTGGTCTGGCAGAGTGGCACCTTCTCCTTTACCACAAAAGGTTACGGACACGGCGTAGGCATGAGCCAGTGGGGCGCAAAGGCACTGGCAGAGCAGGGCGCAGACTACCGCGCCATTCTGGCGCACTATTACCCCGGCACGGAACTGCGGGGGTAACAGCGGCAGAACAAAGACGATTTTGAATGGTCTCCGCGCTGCTCTGACCATATTCAGCGGAAGAAATATTTTAATTTTGTGGTTCAGAACCGCCTGCGGGCGGTTCTGAACCACTTTTTCACGGAAAGGGGTCGTAACAAAAAGCGGCATCTGCAACAGTAACTTTCTGATTTTATGGAGTTCAAAAGCAGATGTTGCTGTAATGCAAACAGGGCTGCTGCACATTGCCTTGTGCAGCAGCCCCAAATTATATCTTTTTATCAGCCAAACAGCTTTGCAAACCAGCTTACGGTGGTCTCGGCGGCAGTCTCTACCGTGGTCTCCATCTGCTTGACCGTCTGCTGCAGCTTGGAACCTTCGGCATCCTTGAGCGACCAGTAGGTTTGGGTACTGCTTGCGCTGCCGGACACCGTGAAGTCCGAAGCAAAGCACAGGCTCTCGCCCGCAGAGTCGGTCACCAGCACCATGTAGGTGTAGCTGCCCTCCGGCAGCTCCCCGAAACGAATCTGGCTGTCCAGCGTGTTCAGCGAGAAGGCGGCGGCGTTCACCTGCGCCTCAGCGCTCTGCACGGTCTGGTCTGCCGCATCCAGAACGGCCACCTGCACACTGGCCAGAGTGGTGCCGCTGGCGCTGTTGGCCGTACCGGTCAGTGCCATGCCGCTGCCGGTGCGAAGATTCACCGGGTAGCGCACCCCCTCCAGCCGCAGACCATCAGCCTGTGCCGCCACGCTGTTATGATCCTTGGTAACGTACCAGTAGCAGGAGGATCTGGCAATGGACACACTGGAGCTGGTAATGGGGATGCGGCCGTAGCCGATGTTCCCCGCCGGGTCGGAGCAATAAAAGGTACCGTTGGTGTAGTCGGTCAGCAGCACCGCATGGGGCTGGGTACGGTCGTAAAGGACGATGCCCTCCGGGTGCTGCTCCAGCAGGGAGATCAGCACCGCCGTTTTGCTTTGCAGGGCGGAGGGCAGGGTGGCGTAGCCCACCTGCATCTCCTTATATGTAAAGCTGTGCGCAAGGCCGTTGGCCCATGCTGTGGAGCGCACACTGTTCTCGGTCACGTCCGTCCAGTCGGTCAGCCCGTCAAAGTAGGCGCGGCGGCGCAGCATCATGGCTGCGGAGGCCAGCGTACAGGTGCCGCCCCGGCTCTGCTTGAAGTAGAAGCCTGCGTCCACATTCAGATCCACTGCCAGCGCGGCGGGCAGACAGGTAAGCAGGAAAGCAAGGCTCAGTGCCAGGGTCAGCAAACGTTTTTTCAGGGCGTGCGGTGCGGTGGTATTCACGGTTCGGTATTTCCTTTCTTGTTTCTTTGCGGATCTCATAGGGATCTACCGCTACAAAGTATACCAGCCTGTCATTCTTTTGTAAACAATCTTCCGTCTATTTTCTCAATATCAACACGTTTAGGGGATATCCGTTGGTTGCTTTTCACAAATTTTTCCGCAATATTCCACGCATTTGACAAAGTTTCGTCCTACCCACTGCGCAAATGTGAAAAGATATTTCTTTTTTGCCCGGCGCGCAGAGCGCGAAAAACGCCCAGCAAGCCGGCATATTCATCCCGGCATTTCACAAAACAATTCTCCCTCTGCGCCATACAGCCGCCAGCCCGCGATTTTTCGCCGTGTCGGGGCCGCCAAAAAGTCTCAAAATTTCCAAAATTCATATACTAGTATACAAGTTGAGTCAGGCAATTTGCGCGTTTTCTCCTTTCTTTTTCAGCATTCTACCCAATAAACCCTTATAAAGTTTATATTAAACGCCAAATTTGTTTTGTTTTGCTAAATATTTCTTGTAAAAATGTGAAATCCATGTTAACTTGAATACAACATTGTGCGCACTGACACAGAAACGCTCGTGTCCTGCGGCGCATAGGAAAAAAGGAGAATACTCATGAGAAAAGCAAAGCAAAGCATCCGGCGCACTGTGGCCGGGCTGCTGGCAGGTGCGCTGCTGCTGGGCATGACACCGCTGGCTGCATTTGCAGAGGACAGCACCTCTGCAAGCGGCTGGCAGTTCAAGGCCTTCGGCACCTCCGCAGCAGCAGACGTCAACACCCTTGCAGAGGGTGCAGACATCCACAGCAAGGTCACCCTGAACGCCTGCACCGTGAAGGAGGACGGCACTATCAACAAGAAGGGCGGCAAGTTCGTTGCCGACTCCCCTGCTGACGGCCTTTCCTTCTACTACACCACCATTGACCCCACCAAGGAAAACTTTTACCTGCAAGCCGATGTGACCATCGACTACGTCAACCCCGCCCCGGACGGACAGGAGGGCTTTGCGCTGATGCTGCGCGATAGCCTGAGCGGCTCCGGCAGCTACTTCTCCAACCAGATCTCGGTCGCCGGTACCAAGCTCCCGCTGGACGGCGTAGAGATCAAGGATGCCGTGGGTGTGCGCAGCTACACCGGCATCATCTCCAACGAGACCGCCGCCTCCAACGAGGTCAAGGCCACCCGCGCCGCCTTCAGCGGCCAGACCATCAAGCAGGGCGACACCTACCGCGTGAGTCTGGCCAAGACCAGCAACAGCTACATTGCCACCCAGTACGCTATCAATGCGGACGGCACCACCGGCGCGGTGATCGGCTCTTCCACCCTGTATATCCCGGCAAAGGACAGCACCGCCGCCAGCGTTTCTAAGTACGCTGAGCTGGACGACCCCATGACCGTGCAGGAGGCAAACAAGGCTTATCTGGGCTTTGCAGCTGCCCGCGGCATGAATGTGACCTTCTCCAACATCACCTACACCACCAGTGCATGGAATGCTTCGGAGTGGACCTTGCAGCCCACCAGCTACATCGACCCGGTGTACCAGATCACCAGCCCCTCCACCTGCACCGGCAGCAGCTACGCGCTGGCCTTCAAGGCCAATGCAGACGGCACCGCCAAGGTGTACGCCAACGGCAAGCTTGTGGACAAGAACCTTGCCGTCAAGGCCGGTGAGACCTTGACCCGGAGCTACACCGTGACCCGCGACACTACCTTTAAGGTGGTGTTCACCCCGGACAAGAACTACGTCATCAGCGCCTTTGAGAAGCTGAGCAGCTACAAGGCCGCCACTATTGAAAAGAAGGTCTCGCTGCGGGCACTGGGCGCAAACGGTGTCATCGTGGTCACCCCGGACGGCAGCGCTGCCCACAACGGCACCAGCGCTGCGGACGCCGTAGACCTGCAGACTGCGCTGAACTACGCCGCTGCAGGCCAGACCATCCAGCTGGCAGGCGGCACCTACGCCCTGACCGGTGAGCTGAAGGTAGAGCGCGGCCGTGACGGCACCGCCGAGGCTCCCATCACCCTGACTACCGCAGACGGCAGCTACGCCACGCTGGACTTTGGCGGCGTGGGCACCGGCTTCAGCGTCTGGGGCAACTACTGGAGCATCAGCAATCTGAACATCACCAACACCAAGGACGGTGCCAAGGGTATGCAGCTGGCCGGCAGCCATTGCGTGCTGGAGCAGATGAACTTCTACAACAACGGCAATACCGGCCTGCAGGTCTCCGGCCTGTCCACGGACAACAAGGCCCTGTGGCCCAGCTACAACACCATCAAGAACTGCACCGCCATGAACAACGCTGACCGCGCCATGGAGGATGCCGACGGCTTTGCCGCCAAGCTGACCACCGGCGAGGGCAACGTATTTGACGGCTGCATCGCCGCCTACAACGCCGACGACGGCTGGGATCTGTTTGCCAAGGCTGCCACCGGCTCCATCGGCGCTGTTACCATCCAGAACTGCGTGGCCTACAAAAACGGCTACCTGATGCTGGCCGCAGAGCCGGTCAAAAAGCAGCCGCTGCAGTTCCCCACCGTTACCTGTGATGCAAACGGCAACCTGAGCTTCAGCAATGTGGCTGCCACCGTCGAGGCAGGCAACGGCAACGGCTTCAAGATGGGCGGCACCAACCTGCCCGGCAACCACAAGCTGCTGAACTCCATCTCCTACGACAACGCCGCCAAGGGCATCGATTCCAACTCCTGCCCGGACGTGAAGGTATACAACTCCACCTCCTACAACAACGAGGGCTACAACGTTGCACTGTACACCGGCAACAAGTCTGCCGTGACCGACTACGCCGCTGACGGCATCCTTTCCTTCCGCAAGGGCACGGACGGCAAGGAGCAGCTGGCGCTCCAGAGCCAGAGCAGCACCGCCGTCTACGGCCCGGACAACTTCTACTGGGATGCCGAGACCCAGACCAGCCACAATAAATCCACCAATACCGTCACCGTAAAGGAGAGCTGGTTCCAGAGTCTGGACACCTCTGTTGCTCCCACCCGCAACGCAGACGGCAGCATTGATATGCACGGCCTGCTGCTGCTCACCGCCGAGGGTCTGGCCGCCACCGATGCCGGTGCGCGCGGCGCTGTATGGGGTCAGGCAGAGGCTGCCAAGGCCACCTTCTGGGTGGTGGGCGATTCCACCGTCTCCCCCTTCAACGACAGCTACTACCTCCCCCGCGAGGGCTACGGCGAGGAGCTTGAGAACTACTTCAACGCCAATGTCTACAATCTGGCCGTTTCCGGCGCGTCCAGCAAGGACTTTACCGGCATGGCCAACTACACCACCCTGCTGAAGGGCTCCGACACTGTGCCCGCACTGGGCGATGCTGCCGGGGACAAGTTCCTGCTCATCGGCTTTGGCCACAACGACGAAAAGACCGAGCCTGCCCGCTACACCAACCCCAACGGCGACTACAAGACCGAGGGCTCCTTCGCCAACAGCCTTTACGTCAACTACATCCAGCCTGCACTGGAGCGCGGCGTTATTCCCGTGGTGTGCACCCCCATTGCCCGCCTGACCGAGGCGAACACCAAGGCCAGCTATGACGGTGCCTCCGGCCACAAGACCACGACCGTTACCATCGGTGATGCCGTCTATGAGGGCGGCGATTACGCACAGGCCATCCGGAATATGTGCAGTGAGCTGGGTCTCATCTGCGTAGATCTGACCAATGCCACCATCAATGAAAACATCTCCATGGGCAGAAAAGCACAGTACACCCACAGCTTTACCGGTGCAAAGGCCGACAAGCGCGGCAAGCTCTCCCCCACCGGCCTTGACCTGACCCACACCAACAGCTACGGTGCAAAGCTGAACGCATGGCTCATTGCCCAGCTTACCGCCGACACCCCGCTGGGCGCTTACAGCCGGAACAAGGCAAAGCCCACCTACAAGCAGTTCTACGGCGATGCCGCAAACCCGGACTATGTGCCCTCCAGCTACGCCGCACCCACCCAGACCAGCAAGCTGTGGCCTGCCTTTACCGATGCCACCGGCACGGTATGGAACGGCTCCGTCTTCGGCAATGTGGGCGGTGACGACAAGATCTCCGGCGGCGATTTCACCGCCGCTGTCGATGGCCAGAGCATCACGCTGGGCGTTGCCAACAACCGCGGCAAGATCGCATCCACGGTGGACGGCCTGATGATGTACTACGTCCAGCTGCCCGCCGGCACCAACTTCACCCTGACCGCCAAGGCCACCGTGAACAAGCTTGCCAAGAACAATCAGGTCTCCTTCGGCCTGATGGCGCGCGATGAGATGTACGTTGATACCAGCATCTCCGACCCCATTGGCGATTATGTGGCCGTGGGCACCCGGAATCAGGGCGCTATCAACTGCTTCGGCCGCAAGAGCGGTGCGCTGTACGACGGCCCCGCCGCAACCGTGAAGTACGGTGCAGGCGATACCGTAGACCTGAAGCTCGTGGGCACTGCCGATGGCTTCACCCTGACCTACGGCGACAACGAGACCGCTTCTGCCGGTTTCGACTACGCCCTGACCGCTGTGGACTCTGATTACATCTATGTCGGCTTCTACGTTGCCCGCAACGCCAACGTCACCTTCAGTGATGTGCAGCTGACCACCAGCGGCGTCTCCTCTGGTTCCCCGCTCAAGACTGCATGGAACCGCATCGTCAGCATCTTCCCCTTCTGAACGGGTAAGGCTGCCGCATAGCCCCTGAAATAAAAAGTCTGAACCGCCTGCGGATGCTGCGGTTCAGACTTTTTTGCGTCTATCTGCTTTTTGTGGCCGGCTCACTTTTTCAAAAACGAGAACAGCCCTTTCTTTTCATACGGCTCACTGTGGATCTCTCCCACATGGTAGCCGGTCGCCTTAATGGCATCACGGAGCGCATTTTCGTCCAGCGGCTCCTTGGAAAGGATCACCGTTTTGCCCTTGGCGTGGGAGGACGAGACCTTTTCCACCGGGAACGCACCGCGGATCGTATCGTTGATGTGCGCCTCGCACATGGAACAGGCCATACCGCCTACTTCTACAGTTGTCTGGAACATTTTTGTACCCTCTTTCAAGCTCGTATATCAAAAAGCGGTTAGCAAAAGCTAACTTTCATCTCTATGAAAAGCCGCCCTGCAGCGGCTCTTCTGCCAAGATAATACGCCCTGCAGCTGCCGCTGTCAAGGTGTTTTTGTATTTTCCCGGCTATACTATTTTAAAGCTCTGGGCTGCGCTGCAAGGTCAGGGAGCTTTTTTTCGGGCAGACCCGTTTGTGGCAAAGCAGCCGGTTCAGCAGCTGGTCTGGTGGCACAGGCATTGACGAACCGGACATTCCATGGTATTTTGAAAGCGGATATTCCGGAGCCCCGTCCGGACCCGAACCAAACGATACTCCGTAAGCGCTCGCGCCCCGGCAGGGCACGGGAAAGGAGAACCTATGAAAAAGCAAAAGCTTCTGGCCGCTCTGCTGGCACTGACCATCGGGCTGGCGGGCTGTGCGCCCTCCAAGGGCGGCAGCTCGTCCGTCTCTGCGCCGGAGTCCGTGCCTGGCACAGACAGCACTGCGGCGTCCAGCCCTGCAACGCAGGAATATGCAGAGCCGGAGGACGTGACCTCTATGCGTTTTCTGGCCGGGGAGGCCGAAAAACAGGTCTGTGTCCTCTATCTGGGCGGCTCCTATGAGATGACCACCGATGTGCAGAAGGTGCTGGACAGCCAGCCGGAGCTGCGCCAGCTGTGGGGCTTCGTCTATGACATCCCGCAGGATCATCGGGTAGTCTCCCCAGAGGGCGGGTGCGAGTTGTACTGCATCTTCCCGCAGGACTCGGAGGCTGCCCTGTCCGTCTACGAGACCGCCCTGACAGACGATGCGGCAGACCCGCTCCTGCGCGGTGAGCAGCTTTATTCTGGCACGGACGGCCAGCCCATCCTGCTGCTGTGCAACATCAGCGATATCATCCCCAACGCCGAGGTGGAGCTGCGTCTCCGCACCGGTGAGGAGCTGGTCTGGCGTCCCGGCCTTTCCGGCGAGAACGGCCATGTGGTGCAGGCAGACGGCGTGTGCGATTTTACCATCTACCCGGAGGGGGATGACCGGGAAACCGACACCAGCCCGTGGTCGCTGGAAGGCAACTGGCTGGAGACCAGCCGCGACACCGATGAAGGCTATTTTGACACCGACCCGGCAGATGCCGACAGGCTGTGCTTTTTGCCCACAGACACGGACACCGAGGGCGACCAGCTGCCCTTCACCGCCAGCTACATCACCCCTTATCCGGAGTTGAACATCGAGGAAGCCGACCTGTTCTACCACGAAGGCACCCCGGAGGTACCCTTCCTGTCCAATCAGGAGTGGTACGCCACCTTTGCCGGGGAGGATGGCGCCCGCTATGCCATCACATTGGAAAACGAGGACACCCTTGCCCTGAAAATTTATCTGGACGGAGATATGAGCTACCTGAGCCTTGTCAACACCGTCTACTTTGCGCGGCAGCAGTCCATGGGCTGAGCGGCGTAGAAAGAAAAGAACCGAGCCCTTCTCCGATCGGAGATGGCTCGGATCTTTATTTTTCAGGGCGCAGAGCTGCAAAACATCTGTATGCAGCCCGCGTTCTCCCCCGTCGGGAGGAACAGACGAGATAACAGGTATCGCCGGACGAATGCCGGGAAAAGCACACGGAATCCTGCCGGGCTTTATTTTGCCTGTTCGCCCTCCGGGAAGATGATCTTATTCACGAAGAAGAAGATGACCATGGAGATGCCGCCGTTGAGCACGGTGGTGCCGATGTTGTAGATGAAGTCCGGCACCAGCAGCCCTGCCACTGCCACCCAGATGCAGTTGATGGAGTTGACGATGCAGGTGATGACGCAGAAGGCCAGCAGATACCAGCCGATCTGCTTTGCCAGATTGCCCTTGCTGCGGAACACGAAATTGCGCTGGATGGGGAAGTTGATGCACTCGCCGATGACCATGGCGATCATGTAGGCGCAGAAGTAAGGCAAACCGCCGTGGGCGGCATCGTAGCCGAGGATGTTCCACTTGAAGGTCTCGCCGAACAGGGTGATATCAATGCCCGGCCAGCCGAAATCCACCACCGGCAGGCTGGCAAAGGCCTTAGGCAGAAATTGCAGCAGCAGGTATTTGAACACGGTGATCAGGTTGGACACGATGACAAACAAGCCGCCCTCGCGCACCCACTTGGCAGCGGCGGGGTGCTTTGCCGCAAAGTTATTCCAGAAATTCATAGCATTATTCCCCTCTTATCTGGACTGCTCATCCAGCCTTGCCTGATAGCGGCTGTTGGCTACATAGTTCTGCAAAAGACCCACCAGTGCACGCAGAATGCCAATGACCCAGAAGCCCTTTGCTTCCAGCACAAGGCCGTCCACAAACTCGTCTCCGATCATGCCGTTTGTCATCTGCGCCAGCCCGCGCAGCGGCATATTGTACTGGAACAGGATGTTCAGGTTGGGCTTGCCCCGCTTTTCGCCAGAGCGCAGCAGCAGGGTGAGCACCCCTGCGATGAGCCAGCACAGCGGGCTGCGGCTGTGGTGCAGCTCGCCCAAGGTCATGGTGCGGTCGATGGCGGTGGTTTCCTCCGGCAGCGGACGCCCCAGCAGCGCCTCAAGCTCCGCATCCGACACCTCCTGCACATGGGCGGTGCGGTAATGTGCAAGGTCTTTGCCTGCATAGGGGTCGGGTGCGCCTGTACCCGGCAGAGTGATGTCGGCGGTCAGGCGGATATCCTGCACATTGGCACCCACCAGCAGCTGATAGCTGCCGCCCTCCACCTCCCAGCTGTCGGTGGCCACGTTCCAGTAGCGGAAGGTCTTGTCGTCCAGCGGGATGGTGACCGTTTTGCTCTCCCCTGCCTTGAGGAACACTTTGGCAAAGCCCTTCAGCTCCTTAGCAGGGCGGAAAACCGCTGCATCCGGCTTTGCCACATAGAGCTGTGCAATTTCCGCACCGGCTACGCTGCCGGTGTTGGTAAGGGTAAAAGTAACTTTATCTGCATTTACCTTCAGATCACTGTACGCAAAGGTGGTGTAGCTCAGGCCGTAGCCAAAGGGATACCGCACCGCCTTGTTGGCAGTCTCGTAGTAGCGGTAGCCGACGTACAGCCCCTCCCGGTACTCGGCGTTCTGCTTTTTCCCCGGGAAATACCGGGCGGCGGGGGTATCCTCGTAGCGCAGGGGGATGGTCTCCGCCAGCTTGCCGCAGGGGTTCTGCCAGCCGGTGAGCACCTCCAGCATGGCGCTGGCACCGGCCTGCCCGCCCAGATAGCCGTGCACCACGGCCCTGCATTGCTCCACCCAGTCAGTCTCGATGACGCTGCCCGCGCTGACCACTGCCACCACGTTGGGGTTGGCTGCAGCGACGGCATCCAGCAGCTGCTTTTGCACCGCCGGGATGCCGATGTGGGTGCGGTCTAAGCCCTCGCTCTCGCTGGATTCGTCCAGACCGATGCACAAGATCACCACGTCTGCCATCTTTGCCTGCGAGACAGCCTCGTCCAGATAGGCTTTGTTGGGCTTGCCGCTGCGCTCGTAACCGGCGCAGTAGCCGACCATTTCCAGCTCTGCCGCCTCCATGGCGTCCTTCAGGCTGTCCACCTTGGTGGGGTTCACCATGCTGGAGCCCGCGCCCTGATACCGGGGCGTCAGGGCAAAATCACCGATGAGAGTCACCTTTTTGCCGTGCTTCAGGGGCAGGATGCCGCCCTCATTTTTCAGCAGAACGATGCTCTCCGCAGCCGCCCGCTGGGCCAATTCGTGATGCGCCTTTTCGTCAAAGCTGCGGGGTGCTTTTTCCAGCGCTGCGGTGGTGGAAAGCACCAACTCCAGCAGCTCGTCCACCCGCAGGTCGATCTCCTGCTCGGTCAGGCTGCCCTCGGCTACCGCCTTCAGCAGCTTGCGTGCCCCGCCCAGACCCGGCGAAGGCATTTCCAGCGTGGAGCCGTTCTTCACGCCCTCCACATGGTCGTTGGAGCCGCCCCAGTCGGTGACGACGGCCCCGTCAAAGCCCCACTCCTTGCGCAGGATATCCACCAGCAGGTGGTGGTTCTCGTTGGCGTAGGTATCGTTCACCTTGTTGTAGGCGGACATGATGGACTTGGGGTGCGCCTCCTTGACCACGATCTCAAAGGCGGTGAGGTACAGCTCCCGCAGGGTGCGCTCGTCCAGCACCGAGTTGCTTGCCATACGGCGCAGCTCCTGACTGTTCACTGCAAAGTGCTTGGGACAGGCGGCAATGCCGTTTTCCTGAATGCCCCGGACGTAGGCAGCCGCCATCTTGCCGGAAAGGTAGGGGTCCTCGGAGAAATACTCAAAGCTGCGTCCGCACAGGGGGCTGCGCTTCACGTTCAGGCCCGGGCCCAGCAGTACATTTACCCGGTAAGCGGCGGTCTCCTCGCCCAGCGCCCGGCCTACCTCCTCGCCCAGCACCGGGTCCCAGCTGTTGGCCATGGTGGCGGCGGTGGGAAAACAAGTGGCGGGCTCGGAGGGGTTCAAGCCCAGATGGTCGGCTGCGCCCGCCTGCTTGCGCAGGCCGTTGGGGCCGTCCGACAGCCAGATGGCGGGCACGCCCTGCTTGGGGTAGTCCTGCGTCTGCCATGTATTTTTGCCGGACAGCAGGGCACATTTTTGTTCAAGGGAAAGCTTTTGGAGAATTTCAGGGTGTTTCATAGCGTCTCCTCATATAAAACGGGCGGCAGTGCGGGAGCATCGCCGCCCATAGGCCATCAGCGTTTGCCGGTGGGGTTGCAGACCACGGAGGTGTTAGGCTCGGTGACCTCGGCAGCGTAGGTCTTAGTGCCGTTGCCGTTGTCGGTAACGGTCACGGTGATCTCCTCGCCGGAATCGGCAGTCAAGGTCAGGGTGCCATCCCCGTTGTCCGCATAAGTGCCCTTGGCGGCTTCGATCCCGGCATTGTCGGCGGTGTAGTCATAGGTGAGAGAGAAGGTTCCGTCCTGCATCAGGTAGACGTGGCAGCCCAGCCAGCCGCCTGCATCCTTCTGGGACAGTTCCACCAGCAGACCTTCCATGGCGGGAGCTGCGGATGCTGCACTGGGATCAAGAGTGCCGGTGGGGTTGCAGACCACAGAGGTGTTGGCCTCGGTGAACTCCAGCGTGTAGCTGATGGTGCCATCTGCGTTGGCAACGGCAGCGGCGGTATGCACCGTGCCGTCCTCTGCGGTCAGGGTCAGGGTGCCGTCCGCGCCAATCTCGTAAGTGCCCTTTTCGCCCTCGATGCCGGTATTATCGGCGGTGTAATCGTAGGTAACGGAGTAGCTGCCGTCCTCCATCAGGTAGACATGGCAGCCCAGCCAACCGCCTGCATCGGTCTGGGACAGCTCCATAAACACACCGTCCTTTGCTTCTTCCGAAGCTGCGATGCTCTCGGCAGTTTCGGAAGCGGCTGCGCTCTCAGAGGAAGCTGCAGCCGATACGCTGCTGCTGCGGAAGAACATGGCCCAGAACACCAGTGCCACCACGGCAGCGATGCCCACGCAGATACCGGCCTTTGCACCCTTGCCCAGTTTTTTACCGGCGGGGATGCGCTTGAGGATCAGCAGAACGATGGCAATGAGCAGGATGCTGTCCACGATGGCCAGCAGGATGAGCCAGTAGGGGGTGTTATCCACAGCTGCCGCAATGGCGATGCTGTTTGCCTGCGTGTACAGGATGTTGTGGCAGGCGCGGCGCATGGCCTGCTGTGCGGTGTTGGAGGAGGAATCCAGCTTGACGCCCATCAGGCAGAGCATCATGTCGCCGCCTGCGCGGAGGGCAAGGTTGATGTCCATCCAGCTGGTGTTGCCCATGGCGGAGTCGGTGACCACCATGCCGTGGAAGCCCCACTCGTTGCGGAGCACATCGGTGAGCAGCGCCTTGGAAGCGCCTGCCCAAGTGTTGCCAAGGCGGCTGTAACTGCTCATGACAGCGGTGGTGCCGCCCTCCTTGACAGAAAGCTCAAAGGGCTTGAGGTAAATTTCGCGGATGGATTGCTCGTTTGCCCAGACCGAGATGGACAGACGGTTGGACTCCTGATCGTTCAGGGCAAAGTGCTTGATGTAGGTGTACACGCCCTGACTGCCCACGCCCTGCACCATGGCAGCGCCCATCTTACCGGACAGCAGGCCGTCCTCGCTGTAATACTCGAAGTTACGGCCGGAGAAGGGGGTGCGGTGGATGTTCATGCCGGGGGCGTACAGACCCACCACATGGTTTGCGGCGGCCTCGGCGCCAAAGGCGGTGCCAAAGCGCTGGGCAAGGTCGGTGTTCCAGCTGGAACCCACGATGACCTCGCTGGGGAAGGAAACGCCCTTCAGGCTGCTGACCAGACTGTTGATGCCCGCAGGGCCGTCCAGATCGTTGGTGGCGGGCTTGCCCACGCTGGCAACCTCCGGGGTGGACCAGCCGCCGTTGGAGATCATGTTGGTCATGTCGTCCACGCTGAGCTGCTCCAGCAGGTCGTCCCACTTGGGGTCATCGTAATCCAGCCCGGTCATATCCTCCAGCGTCAGGCCGTGGTCGGCAATGGTAATGGGCTGGTCGCTGTCGTTATTCTCGTAGACAGGAGTGTTCTCCTTGGCGGCAACGGTCTCTGCACTGGCAGTCTTGCCGTCGGTGCGGGTGGTGGGCAGAGTGCCCTCCCAGTCGGCGCGGGAGACGTACTGCTTGATCTGACCCTGTGCCACATCCTCAAACTCGTTGGTGGCAGCCACAAGGTCGGTGCTGCGGGCGTTATCGCCGCTGTAAGTGATGGTGGCGGGCACTTCGTACTCCCGCTGGTCGATGACCTCGTGGGCATTGCGCATCAGCTTGATCTGGTAAGTACCGGCTTCCAGAACGTAAGCCCTTGCGCCGGTCTCATCGTAAGAGGCCATATCCTCCGGGGCAAAGGTAACGGTCACCTTCTCGGAAGCGCCGGGCTGCAGCAGGCCAGTCTTTGCAAAACCTGCCAGCACCACATGGGATTTTTCAATGCCGCCGATGGTATAGGGTGCGGTGTAGTAGACCTGCACCACGTCCTTGCCAGCCACAGCGCCGGTGTTCTTGACCTCCACGGTCATCTTGATGGCGCTGTCGGTGGTCTTGTAGTCGGCGATGGACTGCTCAAAGGTGGTGTAGGACAGACCGTAGCCGAAGGGGTACTGCACTGCCTTTGCGTAGGCGGCTTCATCGCACAGGCCGGTGGTGTTGTCCACATAGCGGGTCTCGTAGAAGCGGTAGCCCACATAGATGCCCTCGGCGTACTCCACATAGTGGTGCTTGAGGTTGGAGTAGGTAAAGTCGCCTGCGTTCCAGTAAGCCGGAGCGGTGGTCAGGTCGTAAGCGTAGGTATCCGACAGACGGCCGGAGGGGTTCACCTTGCCGGACAAAATCTCGCCCACGGCGTTGAAGCCGGTGGAGCCAAGACTGCCGATCCACAGGGCAGCATCAATGGAGTCATCCTCCAAGAAGCCCAGCTCCATAGCATTGGAGGAGTTGATGAGCACGATCACCCTGCCAAAGCCCTGTGCCTTGATGAGTGCCAGCAGGTTCTCTTCGTCCTGCGTCAGCTCCAGATAATGTCTGCCGTCATCGGTCTTGCTGTAACCGGCGGCGTACATATCCTGCGGCAGGTCGCCGCCCTCGCCGCCCACGCGGGAGATGGTGACGATGGCCACATCCGAGAAAGCCTTGGCATTTTGCAGCAGCGTGTCGGTGTACTGTGCTGCGGGCACCTCGGCGGGGGTGAAGTTGGAGCCCTCAAAGCCCTTCTGGGCTGCACGGCTGACGCCGGACTTCTTATAGAAATCCACCAGCTCCTGATTGACCGTGAACCCGGCGTTGGTCAGGCCGGTGACGAGGTCGATGTTGGAGGAGGTGTCGCTTGCGCCGGAGCCGCTGCCGCCGTAGATGGGGTCCACGGAGCCGTAGCCGAACAGGTTGACGGCGGTGCCCTCTGCCAGCGGCAGGGCGCTGTTCTGGTCCTTCAGCAGAACGGCGCCCTCCTGCACCAGCTCCTGTGCCATGGCGCGGCTCTGCTCTGCCGCCTGCTCCACGGTCAGGCTCTGGCCGGTGGTCACCTGCTTCTGACCCGTCAGCAGCGGGTTGAGGTTTGCGGTCATAAACGGGGTGATGGCGGAATAGAAGATTCCGCAGGCGATGTTGACCACGAGACCGATGGTCAGCAGCACCGCAATGGGAACAATGCCTTTTTTGCGGGGCGGGCGCTTTTCGTTACGCTCTTTCACTACAAATTCCTTGCCTTTCCTTCATTCTTTTGGTGAATCAGCGGATGGTAGCCCTACTATAACAAAGGAAAGACGGACGGGTATATCAATAAAAAGAAGTTTATAAAAAAATGCGGAACAAACCGTCACGCATCCCCGGTCTCATCCTATGAATTTGTCAATTCCTGCGGGCAGTCCCGGTACTGCTGCGGGGTCTGCCCGGTGCGGTCCCGGAAGATCTTGGTAAAATAGCTCTGGGAGGCATAGTTGAGGATGCCGGAAATTTCCGCCAGCGAATACTCGGTGTACCGCAAAAGATACTTTGCCTCCTCCACCCGCTGTGCATGGAGATAGTCCGGGATGGAATAGCCGGTCTCCTGTCGGAAGCGCTCTGCCACCGTCTTGGAGCTGAGCCCGGTCAGCAGGGCAAGGTGCTCGGCGCGGATATTCTCGTGCAGGTGCCGGGAGATATAGTGCAGGCACTTTTGCACCGTGGGCGAGTAGCTGCCCTGCTTGCCCTGCTGCACCTTGCGGCAGAAATCCATGCTCATATCATAGACGGTGCGCAGGATGTCGATGGCTTGGGTCATCACATCCATCCGCTGACAGTAAAGGTCGCTGAGGGTCAGCGCTTCCTCCTCGTCCACGCCGCCCTTGATGGCGGCACGGGACACGATCACGGCAAACCCCACAAAATGGTACTTCATCTGCCGCAGGGGGTCATCCGACATTTTTCCGCTTTTTCCCTGCTCCGGCTTGCGCATATACCGGGCAAGCTCCTCCATGTTCCCTGCTGCAACCAGCGCGGCGATGCGGTCCTCCAGCCGGGTGGTAACATGAGCCTCCGGGGTTTCCCGTATCTGGAACAGCGCCGCCTGAAACGGCTGTCCGATGGGCAGACGGTCTTCATCGTTGCACAGCAGAATATTCTCCTCCGGGATCATGGTGCCGTGCACAAGGCACAACAAAAGGCAGACCGTGCTTTTCAACTGCGAAAGGGTGACCAGCGGAGAGTTGAGCAGCCCGGTGGCAAGCGTGCGCAGCGCTTCCGGGGTGAACAGACTTTCCTGCCCGTAGGCGGCAAAAATTTCCTCATAGCTGCGGTGCACCGGAGACACCAGCCCCGTGACCCAGTACAGCTGCGCATCCAGCTTTGCCACCGCGAACAGATAGCCGGGCTTGATGTGGAAAATGGTCGGGTGCAGTGTGTCCCGCTTTTGCAGCTCAAAATCCTGCACCGCCATCTTGAAGCCGTATTCCGGCACCGGCGTTTTGGAAAAACGGGACCACTCCGCCACCACATGACCATCCTGCGCCACCAGAAGCGCCGGGATCTGGGTAGCCTCGTACAGGTGCTGACAAATGCTCTGGTACTGCTCCATGTTTTTCACCTTCCTATAAAATAGACCATCTATTATAACTGTACCATACCGGGCTGCGCCGTGCAATAAAAAGTCCGGCTGTTCCCGTCCTTTTGGGGCAGAAACAGCCGGATAAAGAGAAGAAAATGAAGGAAGAGAATATCAAAAGGCAGTTAGACCCTTGCCAAGCCGTCCACGCTCAGCACAACGCCGGTGATGTAGGACGCCTTCTCCGAGGCAAGGAACACCAGCGCATTGGCGATGTCCTCCGGCTGACCCAGACGGCGCAGGGGGATCTGTGCAACGAGGGGATCAATAATTTCCTTGGGCACGGCTTTCATCATGTCGGTCTCGGTAATGCCGGGGGCGACGGCGTTGACCCGGATGCCCTGCGGGCCAAGCTCCCGGGCAAGGGTCAGGGTAAAGCCGTTGACCGCAAACTTGGAGGTGGGGTAAGCCACGCCGGTGACCTGCCCGGTAATGGACACCACAGAGGAGACGTTCAGGATGACGCCGCTGTGCTGCTCTGCCATCCACTTGGCGGCAGCATGGGCACAGTTGAACACGCCCTTGACGTTCAGATCCATGGTCTTATCAAACAGTTCCGGGGTATAGCTGGCAAAGGGGGTGCTTTCCGACATACCGGCGTTGTTTACCAGAATGTCGATCTTGCCGTACTTTGCGGCAACAGCGTCCATAGCAGCCTGCACGGCAGCGGCATCGGCAAGGTTCGGGCAGATGCCCTCCACCACAGCATCCGGCAGCTCGGCTTTCAGTTCGGCCACCGCGTGGTCGGCAGTCTCCTGACGGCTGGCGCACAGCACCACCGAAGCGCCCTCCTGCAAAAAGGCCTTGACGGTCGCCAGACCGATACCCCGGCTGCCGCCGGTGACAACTGCAACTTTATTTTCCAGTAACATGGGCATACTCCTTACTCCTCGATGTCGAGTTCTTCTTTCAGCTTTTTGGTGATGTCAAAGGCACTGTATGCCATGGGGATGTGGTAATCGTGCTTGTCGCCGTGGATGGGCTTCCAGACCTGTGCGTAGAAGGGGTTCTTCCGGGCGATCTCGGCATAGTGCCACTCGCTGCGCTGACACTCCGGGCACCAGTGGCCGCCCCGCAGCACCGTGTTGGGGGTCGCCTTGAAGGTATGGCCAAAGGCGCACTTCCAGACCAGCGGCTTATAGACGCTTTCCATCTTGTCGCTGACCACCTCGCCGCCGCGGAAAGCAGCAGCCTTTTTCATGTCCTCGAGCTCCAGTGCTTCAAAGTCCTTGCTCTCGTCGTAGCCGTGATCCAGCTTCTGCTCCCCCTCGCTGGGGTGGAACAGCTTGTAGCCCTCTTCCAGGCTGGGAATGGCCTCGGCTTCTTCCTTGGAGCCAAAGAAAGCGTTGATCCAGTCGGTCTCGTTGTTTTCCATCATCCAGTCGTAGCCCATGCGCTTGTGACCGATCTGCACATTCTGTGCCTTCATGGCCTCTGCGCCGGGGATCATGGCGGCGATCATGGGGTTCTGCATCATGGCCTTCATGCTGTCCACGATGCCCTGCTGGTAGGTCTTGGGGTCGATGCAGCGGAAGTGCAGGATGTCGTTCAAGGCATCGGCATCGCTGAAATAGTGGCCGTGGAAGTTATACTGTGCCATCCGGCGGGGGTCCTGCGTGTCGGCAAAGGTCATGCCCATGCCCTCCATCATCAGGTTGGTGAACTCCCAGCAGGTAAAGCGCCAGCCCTTGCCGGAGCTGAGGTTATAGGCCTTGCGCCAGAAGCTTTCCGGCACCCAGTTTTCGCAGATATTGGCCATGCAGATGCCGCTCTCAATCGAGGTGGACCACTCCAGCACGTTGTTGGGCGGCTGGTGGAAGATGATGGGCTCCTCCCCTGCACCCTCGTTGGTGGGGTACTGTCCGGTCTGGCGGATGGAGACCCAGTGCTTCAGGCCGCTTTCAAACACGGCAAACTCGCTGAACACCTTGCTGATGGCGTAGTAATCGTGGATGGAGGGGTTGATGGGGTCGCCGCAGCGTCCCATCTGCACCGGGTACTGGCGGTCGCCGGTCTCTGCCACCGTGCCCACATAGACAAGGTGGATGTCATCGGCATTGGGCTGCTCCTGAATGGCCTTGATGATGGCAAGAGTGGAGCCAATGTTGGTGTACAGGGTCTTTTCCGGGTACTTATCCGCCGCCGGGGAGACCATGGCACCAATGTGCAGCACATAGTCTGTGCCAGCTACGCAGCGCTTGACGCAGGCAAGGTCTGCCATATCGCCCCAGACCACCTCCAGCATTGGGTGCGCCATCTTTTTCAGCAGAGCGCGGTTCTTATCGCTGGGACGTGCCAGCACACGCACCCTGAAGCGCGGGCTGCGGGCCAGCAGCTGCTTGACCGTCTCCTGTCCCATGGTGCCGGTAGCGCCGGTGACAAAGACCGTCTTGGGGCCTGCGATGATGTCCTGCATAAAGACGGCATCGTCCACCCGCAGAGCGGCATCATAAGCTTCGCGGGTAGCGTTCATGGCGCGGCGGGCACCGGCTGCATCGCCCAGTGCCAGATAACCGATGCCCAGCTTGCGGCAGGTCTCTTCCAGCGCAGCGCCGTCCCGCTTGCGGCTGCCGATGGCAAGCACCGCCCAGTCGCAGGGATATTCCACGGTCTTGCCGTCCTTTTCGCCCAGAACCGCGCCCTCGCGGATCTCGGTCACCTTCACCTCGGTCACTGGGGTGATGCCGTGGGCGTAGATGCTCTCGGTGACGCAGATCTTGCGGGCAGAGCCAAGATCTGCGCAGAACGCCTTCATCATTTCCAGATCGGTCACGGTGCAGCCCTGCTCTGCCAGCAGCTCGGCCACCTCCATGCCCACCATGCCGCCGCCAATGATCACCACCTTGCCGGTGGGCTTGACCTTACCGGCCAGAACGTCATGGCTGTTGGCAACGTGGGCGCCCTCTGCGCCGGGGATCTTCGGGATGAGGGGCGTTGCGCCGATGCAGTTGAACACGGCAGCGGGCTTGAGTTCCTCGATGAGCTCCGGGGTGACCGGGGTGTTCAGACGGACGTCCACACCCATCCGCTGCACCTGAGAGGCCATATTCTGGATGGCGACTTCCATCTCCTCCTTGCGGGGAGCCTTGCCTGCCAGTACGAACTGACCGCCCAGTGCATCGGTAGCCTCGCACAGGATGGGGTGATGGCCCTTCAGCTTCAGGGTACGGGCAGCTTCCAGGCCTGCAATGCCGCCGCCTGCGATGAGGATGGTCTTGGGGCTCCGGGTGGGCTGCATGGCAGCGGCGCACTCGGTCTCACGGCCGATGGCAGGGTTGCGCAGGCAGGTGATATGGGGCATATTCAGGTCGGCAAAGCCGTCCAGACAGCCCTGATTGCAGCCCACGCAGCGGTCAATGTCCTCTACCCTGCCCTCCTTGCACTTATTGCAGAAATCCGGGTCTGCCAGCTGGGCACGCCCCATGACCACCATATCCACCTTGTCGGCTTCCAGAATGTCCTCGGCCTGCTGGGGGTCGTTGATGCGGCCTACGCCGATGGTCAGCATCCCGGTACCCTTGCGGATGCGGGCGGCATTGTCCACATTGAAGCCCCGGGGCAGATCCAGCGGCGGCACCTCGTACTTGCTGGCGGCGGTGACGATGTTGCCGCGGGAGACATCCAGCACATTCACACCGGCATCCTTTGCCCAGTTGCAGAAGATGATGGTGTCCTCCACGGTCAGACCGGCCTCGCCGAAGCCATCGTCCTGTGCGTCGATGCGCATGAACAGGGGCATCCCCTCCGGGATGGCGGCGCGGATGGCGCGGATGCACTCCAGCGGGAAGCGGGCACGGTTCTCCAAGCTGCCACCGTACTCATCGGTGCGGTGGTTCAGACCATCCGACAGGAAGGAGTGGGGCAGATAGTTATGGGCGCAGTGGAACTCGATGCAGTCGAACCCGGCAGCCACCGCGCGGGCAGCAGCCTTGCCGTAGCAGTCCACCACCTCAGCGATCATTTCCCTGCTGATGCCGGTAACGGTAAAGCCGGGTGCCAGCTCGGTATCGCTGGAAAGCAGGATCATTGCCGTCTGGTCCATACCCACAGCCAAGCCGCCCTGCCACAGTTGGATGCCCGCCTTGCCGCCCTCGGCGTGGATGGCATCTGTCAGCTCCTTCAGCTTGGGGATGTACTTATCCTCTGCGATGGAGAGGAACATCTTGGGGGCGCTGAGGGCGTGAACGGAGGAGACCTCCACGATATTCAGGGCACTGCCGCCCCGTGCGCGGGCAACATGGTATGCAATGTGCTTTTCGTTTACAAAACGATCCTCGGTAAAGCGGGTGCCCATAGCAGGCATGATGATGCGGTTGCGCAGGGTCATGTCCTTGATGGTGATGGGCGTGAACAGCTTGTCGAACATAAGCAGCCTCCTTTTGAATCAGTGCTTTCGGTGGTTTCAGGATACCACGCACCGGCGGAGGCTGTATACTAAAATTGAGAATTATTTGTCAATTTTCGGAAGGTGCAGATAGGGTGTTCCTCCTATTTATTTTCCTTCTTTTTGTACCCGCAGTCGCAGTAGGGTCCACCGGAGGCAAGGGTGTACTGCCGCACAAAGTCGGTCACGCCGCCTGCCTCGCTCATGGTGTAGTCCAGACGGCACAAGGCGGGGGTCAGGTCGTACAGACCCAACTCCTTCATCAGCACACAGATGCCGCACTTAGTAAAGCGTCCCTCGTAGCCGCTGCCGTCCGGGTATTCGTAAAACTCCATGCTCCACGAGTAGGGGTTGCGGTCGGCGGCCTTCAGGGCAGCAGTGGCCTTCATGGCGGCAATATCCTTTGCGCTGAACTTGCTTTTTCCGCTCTTGCGGCAGAACCACTGCATGGGCTTTGTCATCATGGAGCTTGCGTAGTAATCCGTCAGCCTGTCCACCTCCGGGCGCTGCGGCATGGAAAGAATGAACGCCCCGATCATGGCACAGTTGACCAGATTCATTTTGAAGCGGTCGGCCTTTTCAAACTCCGGCAGCCTGCGGATGATCTGCCGGTATTGCGGCTTTGCCTTTTTCGTGATGGCTCTTGCAGTGACTGCATCATAGCCCAGCACAGCGGTCAGCTGCTTTTGAAAGGAGCCAGCAAACAGCACCCACATCCCAAAGGGCATCCCTGCGTACTTCATTGCAAGTACCTCCCGGCTTCTGCTTCCAGTGCCTGCCACACCGGGTAGGCTGCGCCGTTCTCATCGAAAAATTTCTTAAGATCCCGGTTCAGCGCGCTCATTTCGTCGATAGCGTTCATGGCATGGTCGGAGGCGCAGAGCTTGCCCAGCGGGGTGGCGCACATCAGCTTGAAAAAGCGCAGACAGGTCTTGCGGTATTTCTCCCCTTCAAAATCCGCATCCTCCTTGGGCAGAATGGTGTGCCCGGCATTTCGGATGGCGCGGTATCCCTCGATGTTGGCATCCAGCAGACGGTTCAGATACGCGATATCGCCCCTGAGCTTTTTCAGGTCGCCGTCCGTCTTATAGCAAGCAAAGACCGCAGGCATCACAAACGCGGCATGGCAGAGCAGATAATCCTCCATGTTCGGCTCGTAAACGACCTTATATTTCGTGCCATAGAAGATGCGCCCGATCAACTGTTTATTGGACACTGCACCCGGCAGCTGCCCGATGGTGATCTTTTTCAGGTCGATGGAGACCACCCGGTCAGCCTCCCGATGCCCGGCCGAAAGCGCAAAGGCAAACAGGACGTTCTTTTCCGGCAGCGCCGCCACCAGTGCCCTTGTCTGTACGTTGTTGCCCACAAAAACGATGTTTTTCGTTCGGTTCGCCCGCAGCGTGTCCAGAACGGAATCCAGCTGCGTATAGCGCAGAACAACAAAGATCACATCGTACGTTGCATCCGGTGCAAGCTCGGTCACCACTGGAATGCGGCTGACCGAGGTGCGGGGCGAAAATTTGTCCTTGATCCGCAGGCCGTTCCGCTTGATCTCCGCTGCCCAGCTTCCCCGCGCAAGCAGGGTGACATCCTTTCCGGCGCGCAGCAGATTTCTTGCCAAGTTACACCCCAGAACGCCCGCACCATATACCAGAATCTTCATGCCTTGCCTCCAAATCCGATCTTCACGATCTGCATTTTCATCCCGTTGTCCCCGACCCTTGCGAGGAAGCGGAAAAAGCCGCTGACGGAGGGGTCCTTCAGGTCACTGTAGCCCAGCATATAGCCCCGGCTGGATACCCGCAAACGGCTATCCCATGGGGAAAGCTCGCGTTCGGCATCCGAAACCGCAAAATACGCTCCTACATCCTTGATTTTTGCCGTTCTGAGCCACGTTTTTGCGATCATCTTCACCGCCGTGCGGTTGGCAGCGTCGAACACCAGCACCCCGCCGGGAAAGACATCTGCCATCCCCTGCACCAGCGCCTTGACCTGCTGGGTCAGGAAGTAATAGAACACCCCGGAGGCAAAGAACACCGCCCCGCCGGAGGCATCGATCTTGTCAAACCATGCGGGGTCTTTCAGGTCGCAGGGGATGTTTTGCTCCCGCTCCCCGGCAGGCAGCAGCTGCTGCCGCAAGGCAATGACATCCGGGAAGTCCAGATTGTAGATCTTGCATCTGCCGTTGTCGCAGGCTTTGCCGGTGTTGTCCAGCCCGCAGCCCAGATTGACCACCGCTGCGCAGGGGTGCGTTTTCAGGTACGCCCGCACCTCCCACGCAAGGTCATTCTGCCGCATGGCAACCTCCAGCGCACCGAAACGCTGCATCAGGCTGCGGGAGTTTTTCTCCGCCTGCGAAAAGTCGTAGTCGATCTCGTTCAGCAAACGCACCGCCGTTTCGTCCCGGTAAAGGCTTGGGTACAGCTCGGTACACAGCTTTCGGGAATACAGCGGAAGGATCAGCGTCTCCTGCACGGTGTTTTTCTCGATTTTGTATTTCATATCGCATTCTCTCACTTTCTGCCTGCAAATGGACGAGACATCTTTCTTCGCGCAGGGTATAGTCAATAGTTAGATAAAGCTAACTTTCAGTCCTGTAAAAAGCCGCTTCTCAGCGGTCCCTCTGCCAAAATAATACGCCCTGCTGCTGCCTCTGTCAAGAAGTTTAGGCATTTTCGGAGATTCCGAAAGAGATTTCGCTTTTGGAATCCCCAACCGTCACCCCAGTGCCACATCCAGCACCATCATCACGCTGAAGCCTACCGCAAAAAACACCGTGCCAACGTTGGAGTGCTGTCCCTGCGACATTTCCGGGATCAGCTCCTCCACCACCACATACAGCATGGCTCCGGCGGCAAAGCTGAGCAGATAGGGCAACGCGGGCACCACGATGCCTGCCGCCAGAATCGTCAGCACTGCCCCGATGGGCTCTACGATGCCGGACAGCACGCCGCCCCAGAACGCCCGGCCTTTTTTCATTCCTTCCGCCCGCAGGGGCATGGAGATGATGGCACCCTCCGGGAAGTTCTGGATGGCAATGCCAAGGGAAAGCGCCAGCGCCCCGGCGGCGGTGATCTGAGCAGTTCCGGCAAGGCAGCCGGCATAGACCACGCCCACCGCCATGCCCTCCGGGATGTTGTGCAGCGTCACCGCCAGAACCATCATGGTGGTGCGCTGGAGCTGGCTTTTTGGCCCTTCGGCCTGCAAACTGTTCTGGTGCAGATGCGGGATGAGATGATCCAGCAGCAGCAAAAACAGGATGCCCAGCCAGAAGCCCACCGCCGCCGGGAAAAACGCCAGCCTGCCCAGATCTGCAGCCTGCTCCATGGCCGGGATCAGCAGGCTCCATACTGATGCCGCCACCATCACTCCGGCGGCAAAGCCGGTGAGGGCACGCTGGATGCCGTCACGCAGAGAGTTTTTTAAAAAGAACACACAGCCTGCTCCAAGGCTTGTGCCCAGAAAGGGGATCAGAATCCCCCAGAATGCGTCTTGTATCATGTAATACCTCCTTACAGTTATCTATAACTAACCGCATAAAAAGTATACTGCGCTCCGGCAAAAAGGTCAAGGGCCTTTGGAGTATGCGCAGCTTGTGCTGGGCGGGGAGATAAAGCATCATCTCATAAAGAATCCGATGTCCACCGATTTATGTTTTCCATAAGCCGGTGGACATTTTTGCTGTTATGCGATAAAAATATCGAAAGAGAATATCAAATCTGCTTTCTTATTCATAATTTCCCAATTTTAGATACTTTTCATGTTTTCTCTTTTGTTTTTGGCACAAATGTTGTATAATAAATGTAATTTCATTGTTCTCAGAGGTATCTCATGCACTCCAGCTTTCATATGATTTCAGCACATTAAATCTCCGTTCGCCCCAGATGGAAATTCATGAACCATTTTCAGATTTGGAAAGCCAACTTCCGGATATGCCTGCTCGGCTTAATAAGCAAGAGTCGCTATCCGTAACAGACTGTCCGTAACAGACTGTAAGAAAGTCACGTCCGGTCTTGAAAGGGCAAAAGAATATTAAACCACCAGCCTTTAAAAACTAAAAAAGGAGAAGATGCCTACTATGGATGTAAAAATCGACGACCTTATCCGAGGTTTTCATCAAACTGCGGACAGCTCCAAACAACAGCTGCAGAGCATCCTTACTCTGATCTCAGAAGGAAGAGTGCCCGGCGCTCCTGCAATGAGCCAGATCAACGCAACGGTGGATAAACTCCGGGAGCAGTACATGGATGTCTGCCAGGCTGCAGCGCATAGTATTCCAGCAGAGGAAATGCCGCAGGAAGGCAGCCCGGCTGATGCCTATGTGGAAGCTGTAAAAAACAGCAGATTCCTTGCATACCGCAGGCAGCTCGATGAAATGCGCAAAACATTGGAGAAATTTGTGTCGGTGCAGGCTCGCGCTCAAATATTTTCTGATGCCTTGGCTTCTTATCAGGAGGAATCACAGGAGTTGATCCGAAGCATTGACACACTTTCCTCTGTTCGGAAGGAAGACGTTGCAGCCTTTGAAAAAAAGACTGCCGGACCCGTGGCATTTCTGAAGGTACTGGAATGTCACGACTACGATACAGACGAAGGTTGGGAGTTGCTGGATGTTGCTTCTGCCTATTATTCCGGAAAAGCTTACATTGGCCTTTCCAGAAATCAGTATTTTCTGCCTGAGGCTGAAAAAGCTGTTCCCGACCCGCAGGAGCCTGCTTCGGCAGCTGTGTCAGCTATAAAGGCTCCCGAGGTCGAAGAAATCGTAAAAGCTGCGTCCTCTGACGTGTCTGTCCCTGAAGCAATTGCAGAAGCCGTCATTCCGGAAGCCGTATCTGTTCCTCCGGAGAAAGACGCAGATGATTCTGAGGCAGAGCGGTGGCACAAGCTGGGCATTGAGGACCCGCATGACTACCTGTGCACCATCACCGACAGCCAGCTCAGCGTTGAAAAAAGCCCAAAGGCCGCGCTTGAGTTTTCCTCTAAAAAATTTGAAAACGACATCAAGCGCCACGGCCGATTCTCAGATAATGTGCGCACGCTTCGTTCAGCCTTCGACATGGCCAGCACCTCGCCGAATATGCTGTTTTCCATGTTCGGCGATAGCGGAAATTACACCAGCTCCTGTGATAATCTGTTGAAATTGGGGTACCTGCAGAAGTATACCGTCTCGGGTTATCCTCCGTTTTATACCTTAACAGAGCGCGGCTACCAGATCTTCACTACGCAAAGCTCGGCAAAGCTTCTGGAGCGAAAAAAATCGCAGGCCTGCGGTGGAACATGGATCGAAGATACGATCGAAAATGCCTTGGCGCGGATCCTTTGCGCAGCTGCGCTGGAGCTGAGCCTTCAGATCGACAGCTCTGAGCTATCTGTGATCAACAAGCTGTTCACGACCTCCTTCTATCTACGCTCGAGTTACCCCAAAAAAGACTATCATATCAGCTTTGCAGGCGTGATCGGCGTTTCCGCAGCATCGTTTGAGGATTTGAAAAAGGCTCTTCCGTTCAACGACTGTCCGGAGGCGTTTGAGCACGACCCTGCATTTATCGTTTTGGGTCTTGATAAGAAGCACGCCCGCAAAACCGCTGAGCTCCTTGCCCGGCTCATGACCGAGGCACTGAGCCAGACACAACTCTGCTACTATGATTACGAAACCAAGACCTGCTACCGTTATGCAGATGATGCTGTTGTGGAGCTTTCTGCGCTTGCAGATGGCGCAGGCACTGAAACCGGCACTACACCGTCCGCAGAGCCGACTGTTGATACTGCCACAGAGAAGAAGGCACCCGTTCTGACTGCCGCTTGTGATGCTGAGAAGCCCGCCGCACCGGAGCGTGCCGAGAAGCCTGTCGAGAAGCCTGCCTCACCGGAGCGTGCTGAGGCTACGCCGGTGTGCTCGCCCTCTGAAGAGGTTCCCGCAGCCGAAACGGCCGATGCGAAGGAGGCTACGACTGCTGAAGCCCCCGCTGAGGAAACCGCTGAGGCTGAAGCTCCTACTGAGGACACCGCCGAGCCTGAGGAAAAGGAGATCGATCTTCAGTTCCATAACACGGCACAGGAAAATGCCGAGCTGCTCCTGAAGCAGCCTGAGAAAATCCGGCTGCATCAACTGCTTGCTCTGACTGTGCAGCTGCTCGCGGAGAACCGCATAGCAGAGGCCGTTGCTCTGGCAGAAAGCGTGGCCGAGTCCCCTGTTTTTGGTGCAAAGGTAACGGATTTTTACCATGCGTTCCAGCAAAGCGTTCAGCAGCCCGGGCAGGACTACCGGTACAGCAGCGATGTGATCAACGAGCAGCAGCGGAATCTGATCTCGGAGGCAGAAACCGATATCGGCCACTCCCTGCAGCTGCTGCATCAGGTGATGATCCTTACGAATGATCTGTGGGCCATGGCATTCCCCTCTGTGGCTTACGACCACGACCTTTATAATGACGCCGACATGGTCGTCACAGGTGAGTTGCGGGACGCACTGTCCAGCGAGAGTCCGCAGCTTGAGCGCATCGTCAAGCTTTTGAGCACCGACCTGAAGGAGCTGTCCTTCCAAAACGACGGCCTTGGCTTCTCGCCTGCCGTCATCGGCAGCCTTGTCAACACCGACGAACGGGAAAAGCGGCGGCAGGAGCTGCGCCGGCAGGCAGAGGTCCTGAAGACTCCACCTACCAGCATGATCCGCATTACCGGTCTGGAAACTTACCTGAAGCAGCTTGTCGGCCCGACCAGTGAGATCGGCCGCAGTCTGCAGCTTATCGTGGCCGATCGCTGCGAAAAGGCCGGAGAACTCCGGGAGCGTCTGGAAAAGGCCCTTGGTCTGGCGCAGCTTGAGGAAAGGGACGACTGGCTGGACGAATATATTGATGCCGGTTGGACTACCCTGTGCAAGGAGAACTCCGACGTCAAGGTCAAGCATTTGGATAACAATTCGGCGGCCCAGCGATTGTGCAAAAAGGCCCTGACCGAACGGTTGCGCGTCATCACTGACTGGCTGACACTCGTTGAGAAAAAACAGGACGTCAAATTTCTGGAGCTCAAGGACCGCTATGCAAGGCTGCGCAACCAGCTGAAAACCGCCCTGTGCGACCTGAAAGCCGTGATGTGCAGCGACCTTCGGCAGAACTGGCACATTGCAGCCTGTCGGAACCTCCTTCGCCGCACTGCCGACCGTATGCTCCATGCACTGGACGGTCTGACCGCAGAGGATCCGCAGCTGTTCTATCTGGACCTGTGGAAAACACCGGAACCGATCGTGGGTGCTGCCGGTGAGAGCCTGATCATCTCTGAGCTTTACGAGCTTGCAGGGCTGGAGCCGTGGACTTTCCTGCTTCGGGGCATTGCCGCCCCCGCCGAGAGGGTGGAGGACATCCTTGCGCAGATCGACGATTACAACAGCGAGCGCTGGTACAAGAATTTTGGTCTGGAGGCCCTGCTCTGCCACGCTGTCGGGCAACAGCCGGTAGACCGCACGGAAAGCATCCGTGAAGCGCAGAAGGTCATCGGCGAAAGGATCAAGGATCTTGAAGGCTCCATTCGGATGGACCGTGCATACGGCAAACTGCCGGAGCACACCATGGAGACGATGCTCTCCACTTTGGAGGTAGTCAAGGAGGTCTATCAAAAGACCGGCAACCGTGCCGGTTTCTACCGCTTTATCGGTCTGTTCCAGCGGCTGCAGGAGCAAATCATCGGTCATCGAGTTGAAAAATGTCGCCATCGTGTGCAGGAGCTGGAGCAGCAGGCAGAGTATGCCGACAGCCCCATGCTGGAGGTCATCCACAAGGCGCTGGAGGGCGGCAGCCTGAACATTGTGGACACCTACATCAACTATCTGCAAAGCGGCGAGACCGAGTTGCCTATCAGCATTAAAAACAAGACCGAGGAAGCCAACTTTTTAGCCGAGTTCCAAAAGTGCGAAAAATTCTACTATGACGAATGCGAGAAGCACCGCGGCGATGCGCTGTCCAACTGGGGTTGCACTGCGCTGGAGCGCGTGAACAGGAGCTGCCTGCACTGGACCTCCAACAACGAGAAAGCGGCCGGTCAGCACTGGCTGAAGGGGTGGATCCAAGGCAAGAACTCCGGTTCCGGCAAGGACCGCGTAAAGCAGCTTCTGAGCGGTCTGGGCTTCGAGGTGCAGAGTGTCGTAAAGGGAACGGCCGGTATTGCCGGAAACGAATGCTACGAGGTGACCGTAAAGCCTGTTTCCACCGCGCTGACGGACTATCCGCACCCGATCTATAAGTTCGGGACGGAGATCAGCGTGCCGATGAACGTGGTATGCCTGTATGGCTGTCAGGGCGTGACCACCCTCATCAACATTATGACCAACGACCTGCACCTGATCGGCTCCACCATTGTGCTTATGGATGGCACGCTGACCGCCAGCGACCGCCAGCAGATGGCCGAGCGTTTCAAGACCGGCACAAGCGGACAGAGCTCCTTCCTGCTCATTGACCGGGTGCTTGCCCTGTATCTGGCCTCGGTAGACAAGGGCGACCGGCAGAACGCCATGCTGCGCTGCACCCTGCCGTATACCTTTGAGGTGCTTTACGGAAACGGCAGCGGCGCTGTGCCGGAAGAGATGTTCATTGGCCGCATGATGGAAATGCACGACCTGCGCAGCGAGCAGGGTCCGAGCCTTGTCTATGGCGGCCGTCAGTTGGGTAAGACCGCTCTGCTGAACCGCGCCAGCAGGACCCTCCATGCACCAGAAAAGAAGGAATATTCCTTCTGCGTAGAGGTAAAGGACCATGGCAGCCAGACCCTGTTGGAGCGGGTCAACCGCCAGCTGCAGCGGCTGAAGCTGACCCAGACGGACTGTGGCTCGCTGCAGGAGCTGTGCCAGACCCTTCAGGAGATGTGGGAGGACAAAAAGATCTCCATGCTGCGCATCTTTGTGGACGAGGTAGACTGCCTTTTTGAGGAGTTCCAGAAAAACGATTACATGGATCTGCGCCCCTTCATTCGTGTCCGCGACAACACCAAGCACAAGGTAAAGTTCGTGTTCGCCGGCACGCATAACGTTGCAGCCACCGACATTGCGGAGAAGGAAAACAACAACCTGATCCACATGGGCAAGCCGCTGTGCATCAAGCCCCTTTCCAACGATGATGCCATGGATCTGATCCGTATTCCCATGGCCTATCTGGGCTTTGAGATCGGCGAGCAGCAGATCGAGCTGATCCTGTCCAGCACTAACAGCTACCCGGGCCTGATCCATATGTTCTGCAGCGCGCTGATCCAGTCGGTCTGCCGTGATTACGACCAGTGCTGCACCGGCGAAGCCTACCCGCCCTACCGCATTTCGGACGCCCAGATGCAGACCGTGTTCCGGGAGCAGGACATCCGCAAGCAGATCGGTCAGCGCGTAATGGCAACCATCCGCCTGAACCGGAAGTACAAGGCGGTTTCTTATCTGCTGGCGCTGATGGTCTACAATGACCGCAATAACGGCCGCAGCTCCCTGTACGCCTACGGTGCCAGAGATCTGCAGGATTACAGCCGAAAGGATTACGACCTTCCCCTGTTGCAGAACATGAAGGAGAAGGACCTGAGCACCCTGATGGACGAGATGGAAAACATGGGCATCCTATGGAAAAACCGCCAGACGCAGAAATTCCGTTTCCGTCAGCAGGATTTTCTGGAATATATCGGCGATGAGGATACACTGATGGCAGAGCTGTTGGATGAAAGCAACTGGGAGGACGCAACATGATAGACGAACCGACTCTTTGGTGGGAGAGCATGGCCGGCCCCCGGATGTTTCTTGAGAAAGTGGCCGCTGACCTGTCTGATGGCAAGAATGTAGTACTGCGCCTGAACGAACCACTTTCGTGGCAGAGCTACCTGCGGGATTTTCTGGCACACCAGCTCAGCGCCGTTCAGATCAAGCCTGCCATCCTGCGAAAGGGAGAAAAGCACGAGATCGTTCCCCAACTGCTGCGGCAACTGAGCCGAACCAGCCTTGGAGACTGCCCACAGGATCCCAAGGCCCAGATCGGTTACCTGAGGGATCGGCAGATCTTCCGGGAGTGCGTGATCTGGCTTGCGCTGGAGCCGGATTGCGACCCGCTCCCCGTTATGCAGTTTCTGTCCGATTTCCGCGGCAGGGGCCTTGCGGAAAACGGCTGCTTTGTGCTGGAGGTACCTGCGCACGAGGCACTTCCCAGATTTTCCAGTTGCGTCACCGTACTGAACTGTGATGATAGCGTGCGTGCGGATGACATCCACCTGTTTTCCAGCATTCTGGCTGACAGCCACCGGGCGCTGCCGGCGTCCTTCCGAAACTACGCTGCATGGCTTGCCGCTTGTCTGGCCGGAAAAAACGGCGAGCTTGTCCCCGCTGTTCTCCAGCGGCTGAAGGCAGATGAGGATCCCGCAGCACTCTGGACAGCGATGGAGCAGGATGGCAGCTTCTGCGCAATGCCGCACCGGACGCCCGCAGAACTTGAGCAGTTGATCTGGCAGGCGCAGCTCCAGACCGTTTTCGCAGACATTGAAATGGAGCGCTTGCGGATCACTGCGCAATGGGAAGGACTTATCACAGACGCTCTGCACACCGCTGCATGGGACTTCCGCAAGGGCGATCTTGATACTCTCAGACAGTTCGGCGAAGAGTTGAGGAGCGCTGCCGATGTCGAGCTTGGAACGCTGGTATACATGATGGGTCTGCGAAAAAGCGATGATCACAGTCAGTGGCTGCTTTACATCCCGGACGAGGAAGAACGGGAATGGATCTATTTTCTGTGCAAATGCAGAAACAAGCTGGCGCACCATACCAATTGCAGCCCCGAGGAGATGCTCCGGCTTCTTGCACGCCTCTACCCGTTAGGAGCCTGATACCGGCGGCGATGTACCATCTCTCAGGACCCGGCTCTCTCATAAGCTTTTAAGAAGCCTATTCCGTAGGCGCAAGGCTTCTGTATTGTAATCACCACCAACCTTCAAGTCGGACTTGAGGTTGGTGGTGATTTTTTCATCTTCCGCTCGAACGATGGCATGAATAAGGACTCTATTGCTGCTTTGAATGTGCTGTATGGAAAGCCGGATCGAGTGTCATTGGGAGAGAACAACCTGCATCGGCGCGATGCAGTTCCGGGTTTTGCGCATTATTTTTTCAGAAAGTTCCTTTGCAGCAGCCTTTGTTCACCTTGTGCCCTCCTGCGGCTTCAGCGCACTTTTGCGGTATTGCAGGGGGCTTTGCCCGGTGGCTTTTGCAAAGCGGGTGGAAAAGTTGCTGGCATCGCCAAAGCCTACCTCCTGTGCGATTTCGCTGACGCTGTGGTCGGTGAGGACAAGCAACTCCTTTGCCTGCGTGATGCGGAGGTTGACCAGATAATTATACGGTGTTGTGCCCATATACCGCCGGAACAAACGCAGAAAATAGCTTTTGCTCATGTGTGCCTCGGTCAGCAGGTCGGCAAGGGAAAGCTCCTTCTGGTAATTTTTGCGCAGGGTCTCCGCCGCCTGCAAAATCACCTGCCGTGTGCTGGTGGCTTCGGCCTGTGCAAGAATGCTCCGGGCGCACAGCGCCAGCATCTCGTGCAGTGCCAGCCCGGTGGTCACCATGCTGTCCACGGTGCTGCGCTCCATCTGCGCTAAAAGCGTTTCAAACAATTCCTGCATCCCATCGACATTGGTGCGTCCAGCGGGCGGCACATTGTGGGATGGATGGAGAACTGTGTTCTCCGCACCGAGGAAGTGTACCGTTTTCCCAATAGTATCTGGCGGATGGACGGTCATCTGGAATGGGACATCGACAGCCTGTTTGCCAATGTGAAGCAGGGCATCCGGGAGGCCTTTGCAAGGTACCCGGCCATTGAGAGTCTTTCCATTGATACATGGGCGGTGGACTATGTGCTGCTGAGAGGCGGTCAGCCCCTCTCCCCGGTCTACGCCTACCGGGACGACAGGACACAGGCAGTGCTGGATGAAGTCCACAGCATTCTGCCCTTTGCACAGCTTTACCAGCGCACCGGCATCCAGTTCCAGCCCTTCAACAGCATTTATCAGCTGTATGCCGACAAAAAAGCCGGTCGGCTGGCCGAAGCCGAGGACTTTCTGATGATCCCGGAATACCTGCTGTGGCGGCTCTGCGGCGTGAAGGCGCGGGAGTACACCAATGCCACCTCCACCGGCCTTGTGAATGCCCTGACCGGAGAGTATGACCCGGAGATTTTGCAGGCATTGGGTCTGCCGGAGCCTCTGTTCCCCAAGCTGACCGCACCCGGCACGGTGCTGAGGGCGCTGCTGCCCGACATCGCCGCCGAGGTGGGCGGACAGACCAAGGTGGTGCTGTGCGCCACCCACGACACCGCCAGCGCCGTGGAGGGCATTCCTATGGAGCAGGGCGATGCACCGTTCCTTTCCTCCGACACATGGAGCTTGCTGGGGGTCAAGCTGGCAAAGCCCATCACCAGCCCGGAAAGCTGCCGCGCCAACTTTACCAACGAGGGCGGCGTGGGGTACATCCGCTACCTGAAAAACATCATGGGTCTGTGGATCTTCCAGTGCGTGCAAAAGCAGCCGGGCATCTCCTTTGCCGAGATGGTGGAGCTGGCCAAGACCAGCACCTACACCCGTATTTTTGATGTGAATGCAGCCCGCTTCTCCGCCCCGCAGGATATGCATGCGGAGATTCACACAGCTCTTGCCGAGACCGGCGAAGCCCCGGCCACGGACGCCGACCTTATCAACAGCATCTACCATTCGCTGGCCTACTGCTACGAGGTAGCCTATCGCGAGATGGAAGCCGTCACCGGCCAGCACTGGGACAGGCTGTACATCGCAGGCGGCGGCGCAAAGAACGCCACCCTGAACGAGCTGACCGCAAAGGCCCCCGGGACCGCTACAAGGCCAGCATTGATGAAATTCTGAGTGAGCCTTACGATTTTAAGCTGGTGAAGCCCTGCATCGAGAGCAAGGTGTTCGGTATCGGTGTGGAGGCCTACACCGTAGGCAGCGCGGAGTTTGCCCTGCCCATCACCGGCAAGCACAGCATTGAGACACGCTCCGGCGAGCACAGCAGTGTGATTCTGGTAAACAAGGTGGGCACCCCCAACCCGGACTACGCCATGGACAACCGCAAGAATGTGACCAACTGGTTTGACGGTGCGCTGGACGAAAGCTGCTGGTCGGTGAAAGACAACATGGCCAAAGCCATGGCAGACCCCAAGGCAGGCCCCATCCTGAAGCAGATCTCCGATAAGGCCGCCGCCGTGAAGGACAACCCGGCTCTGGTAGCCATGATGGAGCGCGCCATGCAGCGGATGACCATTGAATCCATGCTGATGCAGGCAGGCGCTTCCGAGGAGGATATCAAGCAGCTGAACCGTGTATTGCAGGGTATTTCCAAGGCGTAACAAAACCGGGCGTACATATGTGGTCATCACCGGGATGTATCGGTTTGATTACGGCGATGAAGCCACCATGCACCAGCTTGCACAGCGGCTGAA
>CAKTCY010000015.1 GCA_934540955.1 uncultured Faecalibacterium sp. | reverse complement strand
CTGGCCGAAAGCTTGGCCAACTGCGGCATTCCGGTGCGGGTAAGCGCCTTCAGCAGCCTGCGGGGCTACACGGTGCTACGGGTGCTGAAAGGCTTTGCGGACAAGAACCGGCAGAACATCTTCCGCTACTTCGCCTCAGGCTGGAACCGGGACGGTCTGGCGCTGCGGGCAGCGGGTGATCTGATCCGGTACGCCCCCGGCCCCGCCCCGCGCCACCTGATGATCCTGCTGACCGATGCCAGCCCCAATGACAGCCGCCGCATCCCACCCACAGCGGAGAACCCGCTGGGCTGCGCCTACGAGGACGCCGCCGGTGTGGCCGATACCGCCGCGCAGGTGCGCACCTTGCAGCGGCAGGGCGTGCGGGTGTCTGCCGTTTTTATGGGCGAGGACAGCAGCGTCGGTGCCGCCGCACAGATCTACGGCAAAAATATGGCGCGTATCCGCGGCATGGATCAGCTTGCTCGGGCAGCCGGACGGCTGATCCAGAACGAGATCCGGGAACTTAGCGATTGAAGAAAAACAAAACGACCCCTGTGGGAGCAGCTCCGGCCTTAGCCGGCATCTCCCGCAGGGGTCGTTTTTACAACCGCTTATCGAAAAGTACAACCATGCTTTGAGCCTTCGTTTGCTCTGCACCGCAAGTATTTGCAAAAATTTGTCGTTTTGGAAAACTTACAGTTGTTTTTTGTTCAGAAGTATGCTATACTACGTTCAGAGAAGTTTTATGCAGCCTGTCGGCCCGATCACCCGGCTGGTGCTTTTTACAACGTTTCGCTGTTTGCTTTTATCGCAAGTCAAGAAATTAGTGCAACATTCAATCAGCATATTTGCGATATGCAATTCAACGTTGTTGCTGTTGCATTAAAAAGTTGAATTGCTATAGGAAGGAGATCAATCATGGACGCTTCCCGTTATTTTGACGCCATGCACAACGCCATGTCCACCCTGCACACCGGTGCACAGCTGCTGCTCACCGTCCGTTTGCAGGACACCTGCGGCAATGATGCCTATCTTGAAGTAAAGCAGCTGCCCGGGGAGCAGAGCGCCCTTGTGTGCTACTCCACCATGGGACGGCGCTGCCTGAATTTCCAGCTGTTCCGCAAGGGCTGGCAGCTGTGCCACAATGCGGACGGGCAGTTGACCGGGCGTTTTCCGTCCAGCGCCGACAGCCTGCTGAGCCAGACCGACTTCCGCGCCTACTGCCGGGAGGATCGGCTGGATGCCGCCCGCACCCAGCGCCTTATTGAGGAGCTGGGGCAGCGCGCCGGGACGAACTATGTTGGTACCATCCCGCAGAATGCCCGCACCGGCGCACAGATCACGGTGGAAAGCTACCTTGGCTGTGGCGCACGCTGGAGCTACTGGAATCAGGACGCTTCCCCCTGCCTGCCGCTGGGCGCAATTTTGTACTGGCTGGCAGATTTTCTGGTCGGGAACGAGCGCCGTGCCCTGCAGTCTGACCCGCAGGCCGCCGCACTGGCGGCCCAGTGGCTAGCAAAGGACACCGCTATGTTCTTCTGCCCCTCCCCTGCCCTGACGGTATCCTCTGCAGCCTGCCATACTGCCCCGGCTGCACGGCGCACCCGCCCCGCGCCGGTGCCTGCCGCACGCAGCAAGAGCTGGCAGAGCGTTCTGGCTGCTATGGCTGCGGTGTAAGCATATAGTACCTTTTCAATCTGGTTTACATATAAAAGACGAGTGCTCGGTTTTGCCGAGCACTCGTCTTTTTTGCAGGATAACAGCAAAAAAAGCACCCCGCCAGCCGTTTCCGATAGGCGGGGTGCTTAGTGCTTATAGTTTACGGTTCAGCTTACGCTGCACAGCACACAGAGGAAATTACTCCTCGATATAGCCGTACTGGAAGTACCAGTAGCCGTACGGGCTGTGCCAGACGCCCTTCAGAGAGGAGCTCTGCAGCCAGAAGTCGTTGTAGTAAGCAACGGGGATGCAGCCCATATCCTCCATCAGGATGTCCTCAGCATTGTGCAGCTGTGCAAAGTGCTCGGCGGCATCAGCAACCTTGGAAGCCTCAACAGCGGCATCGAAGTCAGCGTTGGAGTACTTACCATCATTGTTGCCGTTGCCGGTGCAGAACAGCTCGATCATGTTGGAAGGATCGTTGTAGTCCATGACCCAGCCGTTACGGGCAACATCGTACTCGCCTGCACGACGAGCAGCGGTAAAGGCGGACCACTCCATCTTGCTGATGGTCAGGGTAATGCCCAGATCGCCCCAGACCTGCTGCAGGTACTCTGCCAAAGGCACATGGTAGCCGGAATCGTTGGTGCTGTACTCGATGGTGGGGTAGCCCTCGCCATTGGGGTAGCCAGCCTCTTCCAGCAGCTTCTTAGCCTCGGCCAGATTTGCCTCGTAGTCAGCTGCAATGTAGGGAGAACCGCCGTTCGCGTTGTCGTAGAAGTAGCCCTGCTCGTCCACGATGCCGGGGCCGACCAGGTTGGAAGCAGCAGAGTAGGTGCCCTGCATGATGGTGTTGGCAACATAGTCGCGGTCGATAGCCAGAGCCAGAGCCTTGCGGACCTTGGCATCCTTGAAGGCATCGTGCTGCAGGTTCAGGCTGATGTAGTAGGTGCCCAGAATGGTGTCAACATAGAAGTCGCCGCCGTCCTCTGCCTTGGTCAGGCTGGGGATCTCGTCGGTGGGCACATCCTTGATCATGACAGCCTCGCCGCTGTTGTAAGCAGCGTAGGAAGCGGAAGAGTCCTCCAGCAGCAGCACGGTGATGCTGTCGGAAACGATCTTGGAGCTATCCCAGCCGCCAACGTAGTTGGGGTTCTTGGACAGAACGATACGCTCGGAGGGGGTCCACTCGGTGATCATGTAGGGGCCGTTGGAGACGAAGGTCTCAGCGGCGGTGCACCATGCATCGCCGTTGGCCTCAACGGTAGCCTGCTGCACAGGGCTCATGGATGCGAATGCGGCCATCTTGTCGAAGTAGGAGCAGGGGTAGGACAGCACGATGGTCAGGGTCTTGCCGTCATCGCTTGCCTTGACGTTCAGAGCGTCGGTATCGCCGGCCTGAGCTGCCTCAAAGCCGTCGATCATGCCCAGGCAGGTCTCTGCGTAGGGAGCAGCGGTGTCGGGGTTAGCCATACGCTTGAAGCTGTACTCGAAGTCCTTAGCGGTCAGGTCGGTGCCGTCACTCCACTTCAGGCCGTCACGCATGGTGAAGGTCCAGGTCAGGCCGTCCTCACTTGCTTCCCAACTCTCAGCCTGGCCGCCAACAACTTCGTTGTTCTCGTTGATGATCAGCAGGGGCTCGAAGATGGTGATGATGGTGTTGGCACCATCAACAGCGCTGTTCAGAGCGGGGTCCAGAGTCTCGGGGTTGGGGCCGTACTGGACGGTGAAGCCAGCGGTGTTGACACTGCCGGTAGAAGAACCAGCAGCGGAAGAAGCAGAACCGGAGGTTGCGGTAGAACCGGACTTGCTGCCGCCACAGGCTGCCAGACCCATAGCTGCGGCACCCACGCCTGCAACCTTCAGGAAATTACGACGAGAAATGCGTTTCATAATAATATCCTTCCCTTATATCAAATTTGAGTGTGCTAGGTTGCCCCAGCCGCCTCTATATTCGATCCGGTGCAAAAATTGTGCACCGGAGGAACACGAATGATTATAATGCGTTCTCACGCCGGTTACAAGTCCAAAACTTGGACTGTAACCATTTTGTGACAACATTTCAGCGCTAAGTTGAATTACTTTCACTTCTTACCGGTGTGAGGTGTTTTCACTTCACGCGGTCAAGGTGATGGCAGGCTGCCCAGTGGCCGGTGGAGACCTCCTTGAACTCGGGCACCTCGTTTGCGCACTGCTCGTCTGCATAGGGGCAGCGGGTGCGGAAACGGCAGCCGGACGGCGGGTTCAGGGGGCTGGGCACATCGCCCTGCAGCACGATACGCTTGGACTGGCGGGCCGTAATGGGGTCTGCCACCGGAATAGCGGAGATCAGGCTGCGGGTGTAGGGGTGGATGCTGTGGGCGATCAACTCGTAGCTGTCGGCCAGCTCCACCATCTTGCCCAGATACATGACGCCGATGCGGTTGGAGATGTGCTTGACAACGCTCAGGTCATGGGCGATGAACAGGTAGGTCAGACCCATCTCCTGCTGCAGATCCTCGAACATATTGACGACCTGTGCCTGAATGGAAACGTCCAGTGCGGAAACAGGCTCGTCACAAACGATGAACTCGGGGTTCACGGCCAGTGCACGGGCAATGCCCACGCGCTGACGCTGACCACCGGAGAACTCGTGGCAGTAGCGGTTTGCATGCTCGCTGTTCAGGCCAACGCGCTCCAGCAGGGCGATGATCTTATCGTGACGATCCTTTTCGTTCTCGGCCAGATGATGGATATCAATGCCCTCACCCACGATGTCGCCGATGGTCATGCGGGGGTCCAGACTAGCGTAGGGATCCTGAAAAACGATCTGCATCCGGCGGCGGTAGGGCAGCATATCCACTGCGATCTTGTTTTCCTTATCAAACAGCAGGTTGCCGTCGTAGTAGATCTTGCCGCCGGTGGGCTCGTACAGGCGCAGCAGGGTGCGGCCGGTGGTGGTCTTGCCACAGCCGGACTCGCCTACCAGACCAAGGGTCTCGCCCTTGCGGATGGCAAAGCTTACGTCATCCACAGCCTGAACGTACTTGCGGTTCTTGCCCACACCGCCGGCGGGGAAATACTGCTGCAGGTGCTGGACTTCGACCAGCGTCTTGTGTTCACTCATTCTGCCTTTTCCCCTTTCTCAAATGCAGCCTTCTGCTGCAGCCAGCAGTAGGTATAGTGGGTATCGCTGAGCTCGGTGCGCGGGGGCATCTTGCTCAGACAGATCTTCATGCAGTTCTTGCAGCGGGGCGCAAAGGGGCAGCCGGCCGGTGGATTCAGCAGGTCCACAGGGGTACCCTCGATGGGCACAAGGCGCTCGTGCTCTGCGGTGTTCAGCTTAGGGATAGAGTTGATCAGACCCTTGGTGTACTCGTGACCCGGCTGATAGAAGATCTCGTCGGTGGTGCCGTACTCCACAATGTGGCCGGCGTACATGACAGCGATCTTCTCGCACATGGATGCCACGACACCCAGATCGTGGGTAATCATGATGATGCTCATGCCCAGCTTCTTGCGCAGATCCTGCATCAGCTCAAGGATCTGTGCCTGAATGGTCACGTCCAGTGCGGTGGTGGGCTCGTCGGCGATCAGCAGCTTGGGCTCACAGGCCAGTGCAATGGCGATCATCACGCGCTGGCGCATACCGCCGGACAGCTCGTGGGGGTACTGCTTCAGGCGCTTCTCGGGCTCGTTGATGCCGACCAGCTCCAGCAGCTCCTTAGCGCGTGCCCATGCCTCGGTCTTGTTCTTATCGGTGTGCAGGCGGATGACCTCCACAATCTGGTTGCCGATGGTGTACACCGGGTTCAGACTGGTCATGGGGTCCTGGAAGATGATGGAGACCTCGTTGCCGCGGATCTTGCGGAAGTCCTTCTCCTTCATGTTCTCGATCTCGTGGCCGTTGAACCACACCTTACCGCCCACCAGCTTGCCGGGGTAAGCGGTCAGGCCCATAACGGAGTAGGCGGTGACCGACTTACCGGAGCCGGACTCGCCCACAACGCCCAGAACATCGCCCTGATTCATGGTAAAGGAAACGCCGTTCAGTGCCTTTACTTCGCCCGCAGGGGTGAAGAAAGAAAGGCGTTCATCTTTGATATCAAGAATTTTCTCGCTCATTTCTGTTCACCTCATCAATTCTTCAGCTTCGGGTCAAAGGCATCGCGCAGGCCGTCGCCGAACAGGTTGAACACAAGGATCATCACGCTGATCATCAGTGCGGGGGCGATCAGCAGATGGGGGTAGGTGTTCATGCCCTTGACGGCATCGGTAGCCAGAGAACCCAGAGAAGGCAGCGGGGCTGCAACACCCAGACCAATGAAGCTCAGGTAGCTCTCGGTAAAGATGGAGGCCGGGATCTGCAGGGTGGTGGTAACGATCAGGGTACCGATGCAGTTGGTGAGCAGATGCTTTTTGATGATACGGCCGCCGGATGCGCCCAGTGCGCGGGCAGCGGTAACGTACTCGCTCTCCTTCAGGATCAGGATCTGGCTGCGGACGATACGCGCCATGCCGACCCAGTACAGCAGAGCAAAGATGATGAAGATGGAGATCATGTTGGGGCCAAGGGTCTGCATCCACTTGAAGCCGGGCTTGGAAGCCAGTGCATCCAGCGGATCCTTCAGTGCCATGCCCAGCAGGATGATCAGCAGAATATCGGGGATGGTATACAGAATATCTGTAATGCGCATCATGATATTGTCCACCCAGCCACCGGCAAAGGCCGCAACCGCACCGTAGGTGGCGCCGATGATCAGCACCAGCACAGAGGCGATCAGACCGACGGACAGGCTGACGCGGGTGCCCATCATGATACGCACAGCAAAGTCACGGCCCATACGGTCGGTGCCCAGAATGTGCGGGAACACCTTTTCGCCTGCGTCGATACGCGCCTGCTCGGAGGCAGAGTACTCAAAGGGCTTCAGGTTGTTGCTGCCCTTCATCTGCTCGGAGTAGCTGTAGGGCCAGACGGCGGGCAGCAGGTAGGCAAAGATGGCAATGGCAATGATGAACACAAAGCTGACCATGGCGATCTTGTTCTTCTTCAGGCGGCGGATACCGTCCTTCCAGAAGTTGACGCTTTCGCGCATGACCACCAGACTCTGCTTTTCCTCATTGCTGGCGGGCAGAAAATCCTCCGCGTTGAGCTGCAGGCTGAGCGGATTCTTTTTAATGTTTTCCATGAAAATCGCTCCTTTCTCTTACTGCAGCTTGATGCGCGGGTCGATGATCTTATAAAGGATATCCACGACCACGTTTGCAATGATGACCATGCTGGACAGCAGGATGGTGGTGCCCATGATCATGGTGTAGTCACGGTTGGTGATGGCAGACACGAAGTCGCGGCCCAGACCGGGCACGGAGAAGATCTTTTCCACCACGAAAGAACCGGTCATCAGGCTGGCCAGCATGGGGCCGACATAGGTGATGACAGGCAGAATGGCGTTGCGCAGTGCGTGCTTGAACAGGATCATGAACTGGGACACGCCCTTTGCGCGGGCAGTGCGCATATAGTCCTGACCCATGACGTCCAGCAGGCTGGAGCGCATCAGACGGGTGATATAAGCCGACGGATAGATGGCCAGCGCGGTGACCGGCATGATATAGGCAGCTGCGCTGTTCAGACCAACCGTAGGCAGCACCTTCATGTTCATACCAAACTGGTACAAAAGCAGCACGCTGGAAATAAAGCTGGGGATCGCGATGCCACAGGTAGCAAACACGATAATAATGTTATCCAGCCACTTGCCGCGGTTATAAGCGGAAATGCAGCCCAGCGGGATGCCCACGCACAGAGCCACAACCACTGCAATGCCTGCCAGACGGCAGGAGACCGGCAGCTTGCTGGCGATGATCTGGTTCACGGTACGGCCGCGCTGACGCAGGCTCAGACCCAGATCGCCGTGCAAAAGGCTCTTCATATAGTTGACGTACTGCACACCCAGCGGCTTATCCAGGCCATACTTTTCGGCCAGAGCCTGCTGAGCAGCGGCGCTGATGGACTTTTCTGCCACGAACGGGCCACCGGGGACCAGGTTCATGACAAAAAAGGTAACCGTAGCCACAATGAAGATACTGAAGATACCCATTGCGACACGCTTGATGATGTACTTTGCCATCGTTTGATGCCACTCCAATCCTATCAATGAATTACTGTTTTTGCTCTCAGGCCGAGCCACACTTTCCCGCAGTCCGCCAGCCTCACACATAGCGGACGTCTGTCCTTGGCACGCGGACAGAAAAGCGAATAATAAAACGATGGCATCTTGCGGTTGCACAAACACCATCGTCCATACCCGAGAAACACTCTGTCTATTATAAAGATAACCACGATTTTTGTCAATTTACATGAAAAAAATTCACTTTATTGCAGCAAAGCATGAGTGAAATCTTATACTTTATACAAATTTTCCGTATATTTGTAGGTAAAAGTGCTACTTTTCCGACCTTTGGGGGGATTGTTCCGTTGGCGCGTACAATCCACCCTCCCCTGTCGGCATAAAAGGCAGCGTCTCTGCCGCAGAGTCATCCCTCCATGTCATTGACATTTTTCTCCATATCACGGCAAAAAAGGCAAAACAAAGCCACCCGCAGTCCTTTTCCGGCACAGTCAGTGCCCGGAGAAGAGGCTGCGGGTGGTCAGTAGTCGTTTTGCGGGTCAGGAGTACAGCTTTGAAGTCAGCTGGGCGTACATGGCGCTCTTTTGCGCCTTATAGGAGGCCATTGCCTGATCAGCCAGTGCGGTGCTCTGGCCGTTGGCGGTCAGCACGGCGCGCATCTGGCTGACGATGCTCTCCACTTCCTTATCATAGGAGGCCTGCATTGCATACAGTCTGCCGCTTCTGGCCAATACAATGGAGAGCTTGCGGGCCTGTGTCTGCTGAGACTCCGGCAGCGCATAGAACTCTGCCTTTGCTCCGGCAATGCAGCTGTTCAGCTCTGCCTCGGCGCGTGCCTTGACGCTGTACAGCCGCTTCAGCAGCGTTTTTACCTCCTTTTCATAGGAAGCATTCTGTTTGCCGGAGGAGGACGCCGGTTTTTCTGTGCCGGAATTGGCTGTGCCGACAGTCTCCTGCTTGCCGGAGGACGCGGTACTGCTGCTCTCCGTCCGGGAGACAGAGCCTGCCGGGGAAGCAGCAGATGCTGCCGGAGCAGATGCCGGATCCGCCCCCTCCTGCGGGGCACTGGCGGATGCCTCCTGTTCCCCGCTGCCGGACGCGGCTGCTTCGCCGATCAGCTCCTCCAGCGTGATCTCACCGCTGAACAGCTTATCCAGCTCGTCATCCGTCAGGGTGACCTGTGCACTGTCCGCCGAGCCATCCGGCAGGGTCTCCGGCAGACCGGCTGCCATATTGCGGACATACAGCACCACGCAAAGGACAGCCATTGCCAGCAAGACCAGCAGCGCCCACAGCACGGTTCCTATGATTTTCAGAACCTTATTTTTCTTCATACTAAAATCCGCTGCCCGGGCAGAGTGCTCCTCCGCCCGGGCAGTTTTCTCCTTACTTTAGGATCAGACCCACATACCCAAAAGCTTTTTGGGCTGATGCAGGGTCACAGCGTCCAGCTCCTGATCGTGGAACAGCTCATCGCCGTTGCGCACGATGCGTTCAGCCGCTTCCCTGCCCAGATGCTTTTCCAACTGCTGCACGCCCTGTGCCATGCGGGGCGGGCGCTTGTCCGGGGAATGGGTGTCGGTGGAGATGACATGGACCAAGCCCCACTGGATGAACTTGCACAGCTTTTTGCAGAGCTTGGGCTCCAGCAGTGCTCCGGCGTTGATCTGTGCATAGGCACCGGCGGCTACCCAGTCGTACAGCAGGGTGGGGTCCTCCAGCACATAGGGGTAGCGCTCGATATGCGCGATCAGCGGCACGATGCCCTGCTGCTGCAGATTGTACAGGGTCTGCCGGATAAAGTGAGGCTTGTGGGTGGTGGGAAATTCCAGCAGCAGATAGGCGGTATCCCCCATGCACAGCGCCCGGGTATCCAGCTCGCACAGGCCGGGAGAGAAGAACACCTCAGCCCCCAGCTTGAAATCAAACTGCATGGGCTGCCCCTCCAGCGCGGCGGTCAGCTGCTCAAAGGCAGCCTGCCGCTTTGCTGTAAAGGCTTCCACCGTGGTGCGCTCGCTGTTGAAGTGGCTGGTGAAGGCGATATTTCGCACACCGTCCTCATATTCCCTGCGCAGCAGCTCCAGCGAGACTGCTGTATCCCTTGCGCCGTCATCGATGCCGGGCAGAATGTGACAATGCAGATCGGTCATAGCAGTGCTTCCTTATTATTTACCGGCAGTGGCATCCTGCTTGCCGTAGGCATAGTTGTAATTGTAGGCATAGCTGTATGCGTAGCTGGAGCCCTTGAGTGCCTTTTTCATGTCGTAGCGGGTCAGCACGCTGCCCAGCACTTTAACACCGGCATCCTGCAGCTTTTTCACTGCGCCGCGCACTGCATCGGCGGGGGCGTAGTCGGAGCGCACTGCAAAGATCGCGCCGTCCACATAGCGGCCGATGACGGCTGCATCGGTGACCACAGACACCGGGGGCGCGTCAACGATGACAAAGTCGAACTTTTCCCGCAGGGCATCCACCATGGCCTGCATCTGCGGCTGGCTCAGCATCTCGGAGGGGTTCGGCGGCGGGGTGCCGGCGGGCAGGAAGGTCAGGTTCATTTCCTTGAGCTCCTGCAGCGCCTCGTCCAGCGTGCACTGGTTGGACAGCACGTTGGAAACGCCCTTTACGTTGTGGCCCGCCTTCAGGTAGCGGTGCAGCACCGGCTTGCGCAGGTCGCAGTCTACCAGAGCCACCTTTTTGCCGCTTTCGGCCAGCGTCAGCGCCAGATTGACCGCCACATTGCTCTTGGATTCCTCCGGCACGGTACTGGTGATGACCAGCGTGTGCACGTCCATGGAGCCTGCCATAAAGTCCAGATTGGTGCGCAGAGACTTGTAGGCCTCCACATAGCCAAAGGGCATTCCCTTATCGGTGATCAGCTGCAGGGTGCGGTGCTCGCCTTCTTTTTTCTTTTTACCAAACAGATTCCACATCGTCTTACACCTCCGGGATCAGGCCCAGCACGGGCAGGCCGAGCTTCTTCTGAACATCTTCGTCGTCCACAACGGTATCGTGCAGCAGATGTGCCAGCACCAGCACGCCGCACACCACCACAGCGCCCAGCAGACCGGCCAGCACAACGTACTTTTTAGTCTGGGGGAACACCTTGTTGGGGTTGATAGACACATCGCTCACCGTCTTGCAGGAGCCGGCCTCCACCTTTTCCACCAGCACATCGGGCACGATGTCCGCAATGGTTTCGACGATCTCGCCCGCACGCTCTGCATCTGTATCGGTGACCGTGATCTTCATGATCTGGGTGGAGTCCACGCTGGTCACCTCCACCATGCTATACAGCTCGCCGTAGGTCATGTCCAGCTCCAGCGTGTCGATCACCTCGTTCAGCACGGTGTTGCCCTTGATGATGACCGCATAGGTGCTGATCAGGTTCTTAGCCGAGTTGAAGTTATCACTGGTAAAGGTAGAGGTCGTGTCCTGCCGGGTATTCACGATCATGTTGATGGAGGCCTGATACTTGGGTGTAAGTGCAAACACGCACACCAGCAGGCAAATCAGCGCTGCCGCAACAGCTGCTGCCACGATCTGCACGGCATGAGCCCACAGCAGGCGGGCCAGCTCCATCAGATCAATGGTCTCCTCGTCCTCCGCGCTCCGGAGCGACTGTCCCATAGTTGTTCTTTCGTCCATAGTAGAGTAACTCACCTTTCTTGTTTTCCGCAGTGCAAGAAATGTACACCGGGTTCCTATAGATACACATTCGTTTATTAATGATAGCACATCTCGTTGTATTTTACAAGTAAAAATGCCATTTTCTGCCGGTAAACAGATGGATAAAATGTGCCATCTCCCGTACAAAAAAGGCATCCGCAGCACATTGATGGCTGCGGATGCCTTCGTTTTATGGAATTTTAGCAAAAGCGCTTAACGGGAGCCCTTGTCGTAGGGAATGCCCTCGGCCTTGGGTGCCATGCTGTTCTTGGAGGTAAAGGCCAGAATGACCATAGAAGCCACAAAGGGCATCATATTATAGATGTTGCTGGACCAGTGCAGCTGTGCAAGGAAGGTGGAGTCTGCAATGTTGGCAAGGCTCTTGAACACGGCAAAGAACATGGCCGCGCCAAAAATGTGGAAGGGCTTCCACTGGCCAAAGATCATAACTGCCAGTGCCAGAAAGCCTGCACCGGCCACGCCGACCTCAAAGTTCCAGGTCTGCACCGGGGGCACGATATAAGCCAGACCGCCGATGGCGCCCAGCGCACCGGAAAGGATCACACCTGCGTAACGCATCTTGTAGACATTGATGCCCACCGAGTCCGCAGCCTGCGGGTGCTCGCCGCAGGCACGCAGACGCAGACCGAAGCGGGTCTTGTACAGCACGATGTAGCTGACCACCAGCAGGATCAGCCCCAGCGGCACGAACACGCTGAGCTCCAGCCCGCCGATGCTGAACAGGAAGGGCTTGTTGGAGTAGTTCAGCTTGGCGCTGCCGCTCTCGCTGAAGTACTTGGAAATGACCACGGCAATGGCGGTGGCCAGCAGGTTCAGCGCCGTGCCGCCGATGGTCTGGTCCGCCTTCAGGTTGATGGAGGCAAAAGCCAGCAGCAGACTGTAAACCACGCCCGCCAGCGCTGCCACCAGAATGGAGATAAGCACCACAAGGAAGGGCGACAGGCTTGCAGGCAGCATGGTCAGGGTAAGCACACCGGCCACACCGCCGATGACCATGATGCCCTCCAGCGCAATGTTGATGATGCCGGAGTGTTCGCTGAACATACCGCCCAGTGCCACCAGCATCAGCACGATGCCGTACAGCAGGGTATATTTGATCAGAAGCAGCATATTACTTGCCCTCCTTTTTGGTCTTTTCTGCGGCAGGCGCAGGCTCTGCATTCACGTTGGTCTTTTCGGCATTCCGGAACAGCAGGCTCTGGATCTTGCCGCGGAACAGCATGGAGAATGCGCACAGGTAGATGATGATGCCGCTGATCAGATCCGAGATCTCGGTGGGGTAATACTTGGTGGACAGGAAGGAGCCGCCGACCGAGATATGGGAGATGAACAGCGCAGAGAACACGGTGCCAATGGGGTTGGAGCTGGCCAGCAGTGCCACCGAGATGCCGTTGAAGCCCATGCCCGGCAGGCTGGTGGAGTTCAGCGGGTTCCACTGGGACACGTTGGACAGATAGAACAGACCTGCACCGAAGCCTGCCAGCGCACCGGCAATGGCCATGGAGAGGATGATGTTCTTCTTCTCGTTGATACCGGCGTAGCGGGCAGCGTTCTTGTTCAGGCCAACGGCCTTGAGCTCGTAGCCGAAGGTGGTCTTGTTCAGCACCACCCAGATCAGCACAGCCACCGCTGCCGCTAAGAAGATGGCAATGGTGGTGCTGTTGGTCTGGAACAGCTTGTTCAGGCCGAAGTCCGGGATCAGGGACTGGGCAAAATCGGCGTTCTTGCTCAGGTTCAGGGTACGGGTGTTGCGCACATCGTACATGGGGCCGGTGCCGTTCTGGTAGATGAGCTCATTTACCAGATACAGGCCGATCCAGTTGAACATGATAGAGGTAATGACCTCGTTGATGTTGAAGTAGGCCTTGAAAAAGCCGGGGATCGCGCCCCACAGGCCGCCCAGCACTGCTGCGGCCAGCAGGCAGACGAACCATGGCAGCTTGAGCATGATGGCGCAGTACAGCGCGCCGTAAGCGCCCAGCGTGTACTGACCGGCTGCACCGATGTTGAACAGGCCGGTCTTGAAGGCAAAGGCCACGGACAGACCGGTCATAATCAGGGGTGCGGCATTGGCCAGCTCCTTGCCCACGCCGTAGGGGGCATCGTGGAAGCCGCCCTTGAGGATGCGCACAAAGCCGTCGCCCCATGCGTGTGCGGGGTTGATGGCTACCAGCACCAGAAAGCCCACCAGCATACCGATCAGGATGCACAGCAGTGCAGCCAGCACGCTGGTAACAGAGCTTTGCAGGCTGCCGCTGCGGGAAAGTTTTTTCTTATTCATGTGTTACTGCTCCTCCTTTCCCTGCTTGCGGGCACCTGCCATATACAGACCCAGCTCCTGCACGGTGGTGGTCTTGGGGTCAAACTCGCCCACGATCTCGCCCTCGTACATTACAAGGATGCGGTCAGAAAGGTTCATCACCTCGTCCAGCTCCAAGCTGACCAGCAGCACGGCCTTGCCCTTATCGCGCTCGGCCACGATCTGGCGGTGGATGTACTCAATGGCACCCACGTCCAGACCACGGGTGGGCTGCACTGCCACCAGCAGCTTGGGGTCGCGGTCGATCTCGCGGGCAATGATGGCCTTCTGCTGGTTGCCGCCGGACATACTGCGCACGGTGGTCACACTGCCCTGACCGCTGCGCACGTCGTACTGCTCGATCAGCCGGTCGGAGTACTCGCGCACCTTATCGGCACGGATAAAGCCGCCCTTCTGGAACTCCGGCTGCCAGTAGCGCTGCAGCACGATGTTGTTTTCCAGACTGAAATCCAGCACCAGACCGTGCTTGTGGCGGTCCTCCGGGATGTGACCCATGCCGTCCTTGGAGCGCTGGCGGATGCTCTCGTGGGTGATGTCCTTGCCGTCCAGCGTAAGTTTGCCGCCAGACAGCTTGCTCAGACCGGTCAGACCGTAGATGAACTCGGTCTGGCCGTTGCCCTCGATGCCCGCCAGACAGACGATCTCGCCTGCGTGCACCTTGAAGGACACATCCTTTACCACGTCCTTCTTGCGCTGATCGTTGTGGATGGTAACGTTCTCCACGTCCAGCACGGTCTCGCCAGGGTGCGCGGGCTGCTTTTCCACCTGCAGCTGCACGTCACGGCCCACCATGCGGCGGGAAAGTTCTTCCTTGGTGGTGCCCTTGATATCCACCGTACCCATATACTTGCCCTTGCGCAGCACGGTGCAGCGGTCGGCCACAGCCATGATCTCGTTCAGCTTATGGGTGATGAACAGGATGGACTTGCCCTCCTTTTTGAACCCGCGCATGATCTCCATCAGTTCGTCGATCTCCTGCGGGGTCAGCATAGCGGTGGGCTCGTCAAAGATCAAAATCTCGTTGTCGCGGTACAGCATCTTCAGGATCTCCACGCGCTGCTGCATACCCACTGAGATATCGCTGATCAGTGCGTCCGGGTCTACCCGCAGGCCGTACTTTTCGCTCAGCGCCATCACCTTTTTGCGTGCCTCGGCCTTCTGCAAAAAGCCCATCTTGTTGGGCTCCACGCCCAGAATGATGTTGTCCAGCACGCTGAAGCATTCCACCAGCTTGAAGTGCTGGTGCACCATGCCGATGCCCAGTGCGTTGGCATCGTTGGGGTTGCGGATGGCGACCTCCTTGCCGTTTTTCAGGATCTTGCCCTGTTCCGGCTGATACAGGCCGAACAGCACGCTCATCAGCGTACTTTTGCCCGCACCGTTCTCGCCCAGAAGGGCGTGTACCTCGCCCTTGCGCAGCTGCAGGGTGATATCATCGTTTGCCTTGATACCGGGGAATTCCTTGGTAATGTGGAGCATCTCGATCACATAATCCTCTGCCAATCTGCTCACTCTCCTTTCGTGCCGTAACGACACCTTTTCTATTCTACCAACCATTATACCTGATTTTTTGCGGTTTGCACACGGCTTTTTTATTTTTTGTCAAAAAGCACAAGCAAAAGCATTACTTTTGTAAGGTCTGCACGATTTCCCGCCCGTTTCTCCTACGCAGGCATACAAAAAGGGCGGGGTGCCCCTGCATGAGCACCCCGCCCCTATTCACGGGAGTAATTCCGGGAAAGCGATTACTGGATGTAGTTGACCTTGGTGAACTCGCTGACGGTGGGCTTGGTAGCGTCGTCGGAGTTGTTGTCCACAATGATCTCACCGGAGGCGATCTTGCCCTTCACGGTCTCGTACTCGTCCTTGGTGAAGGTCTTGAAGTTCCAGCTGTCATCAGCAGTGGGCAGACCGACGTATTCACCCTCCTGCAGGCCGAAGTTGCCGTTGGTGGCAGCGATCTCGCCCCACTCGCCGGCCTCGATGTCGCCCAGAGCGGTGCTGACAGACTCAGACAGGCCCTTCATAGCGGAGGTGACGAACGGGTTGTAAGCGTAGCCGTCCTTTGCCACACCGTTCACGCCGATGTAGTTCTGGTCAACGTCAACGCCCACAACGTAGCCGTTGTTCTTCAGGGCAGCCTCGACAGCAGAGGTATAGATGCCGCCGCCGCAGGCAAAGACGATCTGGGTGCCGTTGGCATACCAGCCCTCCATACGGGAGGTGATGTTGGCATCGCCGTAGAACTGGCCGCCGTAGAAGTAGTTGATGTCGATGTTGGTGCTCAGCTCCTTTGCAGCAGCGTCAGCGCCCTGCACGTAGCCGTAGCCGTAACGGATAACGGCGGGCACAGCCATGCCGCCCAGGAAGCCCAGCTTGGTGTAGCCGTCCTTAACAACGGCGTAACCTGCCAGATAACCTGCCTGCTCCTCCTTGAAGGTGATGCAGTAGCAGTTGGCGGGGATGCTGTCGGTGCCGATATCGAACTGGGTCACGTCGATAGCGATGAACTTGATGTCGGGGTACTGCTCAGCAGCCCATGCCAGAGATGCGCCGTACAGGTAGCCCACGCAGACGATGACATCAGCGCCATCGTTGACAGCCTGACGGATCATGGTCTCGCGGTCCTCATCGGAAGCATCGGAATCGGGGATGTAGTTCTGGCAGTTGTCGCCCATGTAGTTGGAGACAGCAGTCCAGCAAGCCTGGTTGAAGCTCTCATCATCGATCGTGCCGGTATCGCAGGCCAGAGCGACCTTGGCGATCTTCTCAGCGCCGTCTGCTGCGCCGGAAGCGGCGGCAGAGCTGGCAGCTGCGGAAGAAGCAGTGCTGGTGGAAGAAGCGGAAGAACCGCCGCAGGCGGTCAGAGCAGCGGCAGCGGCAGCAGCACCGGCCACAGCCAGAAAGTTACGACGAGAAATCTTCATAAGAAACTCTCCTTTATTTTAAAAAATTGCGTCAAATGAATGAAATGTGCGCTCTGGCACATTTACTGGCTCAAGTATAGCGGGTGGAAGTGACAGATGCAAGCAATTTCCGATTACAAATTCTTTACAAATCCCTTGTATAATTTATAAAAAAGTAATGCTTATTCACCAATTTTCCCCTGCTTGCGCTGTTTTTCGCAGAAAGACAGTTACTCTCCTTCCACGGCGCTGTTGCCCGCCACGTTGGAGGGGCCAAAGCCGAAGGGCAGCAGCTCGTCCATGCTGCGCTCAATGAAATCCTCCGGGGTCTTTGCCATAATGACGTTCAGCTCCGGCCCGCCAAACTCGAATAGTGCCTGACGGCACACCCCGCAGGGCGAGGTGATCTGCCGGTTCACTTCGCCCCGGCGGCTGCCCACCACCGCGATATCCGTAAACGCGGTTATACCTTCCGCCACCGCCTTGAACAGAGCGGTGCGCTCGGCGCAGCTGGTGGGAGTAAAGGCGGCGTTCTCCACGTTGCAGCCGGTAAAGATGCGTCCGTCCGCAGCGCGCAGCGCAGCGCCCACCATAAAATCACTGTAAGGTGCATAGGCCTTTTCCCGCGCGGCCAGTGCCATGCGGATCAGCTGCTGCTTTTCTTCCATGGTCAGTTTTGTCATGCTGCTCCCTCCTTTTACGGGCAAAAACAGCGCGGCTGTGCCTTGGGCGGCAGCCGCGCTGGAAAAGTATGCGATCAGTACTCTGCGCCTAGAGCGACCTTCATCATGTCGGTAAAGCTCTTCTGGCGCTCCTCGGCGGTGGTGATGCCGGGGGCCACAAAGCTGTCCGAGATGGTCAGCAGGCAGGCGGCGTTCTTGCCCAGCACCTGCGCGTTGGCAAACAGAGCAAAGCTTTCCATCTCCACGCACAGGCAGCCGTCCTCATCCCGCAGCTTTTCCCAGTAGGTGGGCTTTGCGTCCGAGGGCTGGCGGTAGAACACATCCGAGGAGTGGATGTTGCCCTCGATCAGGGGGATGCCCTGCTTTGCAGCGGAGGCACGCAGCTTTTCGTTCAAAGCTGCGCTGGGCAGGGTGATGTTGCCGGTAAAGCCGCTCTGCACCCGGGCGTAGTTGCTCTCGCTCACAGCGCCAGTAGCCAGCACGGTATCAAACAGCTTGGCCTTCTCGGTGTAGCTGCCGGCAGAGCCGATGCGGATGATGTTTTCCACGCCGTAGAAGCTGAACAGCTCGTAGGAGTAGATGCCGATAGAGGGCATACCCATACCGCTGCCCATCACGCTGATGGGGCGGCCTTCGTAGGTGCCGGTAAAGCCCAGCATCCCGCGCACGCCGGTCACCTGCCGGACATCCTGCAAAAAGGTGTCGGCAATAAATTTGGCACGCAGGGGGTCACCCGGCATAAGGACGGTCTTGGCGAAATCGCCCATTTCTGCGCTGATGTGAGGGGTAGACATAGATGATCTCTCCTTTTATCTTATCGTAATTTATCGGTTGCGATAGCTGCTGCGGTTGAACACCGTCTGCGGCGAAACGTATGCGCCGTTGCGCCGGATCTCGAAGTGGCAGTGGTTGCCGCTGGAGCGTCCGGTATTGCCTACATAGCCGATGAGCTGCCCCTGCTTGACCGACTGACCGGCGTGCACCACCAGCGACAGGCAGTGGGCGTACACGGTGGTGTAGCCGTTGCCGTGGTTGATGATGATAGAGTTGCCGTAGCCGTTGCCCGCACCGGCGCGGTTGTAGCCGGATTTGGTCACCGTACCCGCAGCCGAAGCGTAAATGGGCGTACCGGCGGCGGCGCAGATATCCACGCCCTTATGGCTGCCGCCGTACCAGCGGGAGCAGTACCGGTAGCCGGGCACCGGCCAGATGAACTGACCGCTGCCGGTGATATAGGATGCACCGGAGGAAACCTTTTTGGTGCCAACCGTAACTTTTTCAGTCACAGGCTCCTTGGTCACCACGGTGCTCAGGATCTGCTGGGAAAGCTGGTTGCCGCTTGTATCGTACACCCGCTGCGCCGTCACGGTACGGATGCCGTTCTCACCCTTCTGGGTCACCCGCTTGGTACCGGAGTTCAGCTCGTTGGACTTGGTAGTCTCGGTGGTGTAGGCGATCTCTTCCTCCCAGCTTTCCACCTTGGTGATGCGCACCTCCAGCGTCTCCTCCTCCCGCACCACAGTCAGTGCATCGCCGGGCAGGATCTTGGAGTTCTGGGTCAGGCCGTTTTCCCCGTTGGCGGTAAAGCCGGTGTTCATTTCGCACAGTTCCTTCACGGTCAGGCCGTTTTTCTGGGCGATGGACCAGATGGTATCGCCGCTCTGCACCGTATAGGATTTTTCTGCCTGCTGCACGCCGGAGAGCAGCTGCTCCACCTCGGTTTCATCCTGAAAACTCTCGTTGAAGTAGATACCGTTTTCCAGCGTGACATCCTTATTGAAGCCCACAGTGGTGTTGGGGTCATCGGGGTTCTCATAGGGCTCCAGCAGGCTGCTGATGTATCGCTGCAGGCTGGTGCCGTCCGCGCACACGGCGGTAAGCTCGCCGTCCAGATACAGGGCAGTGCCCTCGCTGATCTGGTCGCTGGAATTCTTAAGGATGGCGTCAGCCACGTCATTTTCGTCCATCACATCGTGGGCGACGGTCACGGAATAAGTAGGCTCCACGGTAAAACGTGCCTGTTCTGTGCCGGAATAATTGATACGCTGCTGCACAGCCTCCAGCGCAGAGTTGAACACCTCTTCGTTGGCCACATAGCCCACGGTCTTGTCGTCCACCTGCACCTGCAGGGCGTAGGGCTGGCGGATGGTGGTCTGGAACACGGTCACCATAACAGCCAGCGCTGCCACCGGCAGCACATACATAGCCATGCGGGGCACAAGACGAATGTTATCGGCAATGCCATGGGCAATGAAGTGACCGCTTGCGCGCAGCGCAGCGCCAAAGCCCTTCTCCTTGCGCACCCGGTGCGCGTGGCGCAGCAGCGCCACAGTACCCCGCAGGGCAAGCACTACCGGGCCAAACAGATCCCGCAGCAGCTGCGCCGCCCCGGGAAAGGCCATAGCTGCGATATTTTTCAGCAGCTCTCTGCTCGTTTTCAGCAGGCGCTGCAGGCCGTGCTGCAAACGGCGCCCTGTGCGGACGACCGCATACTCAGCGGAAAAGCCGATGGCGTACAGCGTCTCGCCCACCATGGGCGCCACGGGGTTATGCAGCAGCTTACGCCACAGCTTTTCCCAGCGGTGCTGACGCTTGCGGCGCAGCCTGTGCCGCCGCAACACACCCCGGCACTGGAGCTGCGCCCACAGCGAGCGCAGCTTCTGACGGCGGGGCTGCCGTACCGGCTGCGCAGCGGGCTGCTGCTCCTTTGTTTTATCTTCAGTCAACGGGATTTTCTCCTTCCTGCGCCGCTGCAGGGCATTTTTTCGGCCCGGAACACAGCAGCTAGATGGTGTACGTTCCCCTGTTCAAAAGGCCAACAGGGCCTGTACACAATACGCTCTCTTTTTTATTATACACTTTGCACGGTTTGAAACAAGCGCTTACATAAAATTTGGCTACTTTTTCACGCAGTTTTCACGAAAAAAGCGCTTCCATATCCGGCGGCAGCGGGCTTTCCACCGTGACGGTGCGCAGCTGCAAGGGCATTTCCACCCGGATGCCGTCCGGCAGCGGGGTGTATACAGGCACCGCAAAGCTTTGCTTGGCGCAGTGCAGCGCCTGCCGGGCAATGCGCTCCCGGCTGCCGCCGTAAAGGTCGTCCCCGGCAAGGGGATGGCCGATGGACGCAAAATGCACCCGGATCTGGTGGGTGCGGCCGGTCACCGGCACACAGGCCGCAAGGCTGAGGCCGTTTTCTTCCTTTATAATAGTATACTCGGTGCGGCTGGGCTTGCCCTCGGGGGTGACGCAGCGCCCGATGATACTGTCGCCCCGGCGGCCGATGGGTGCATCAATGACCCCTTCTCCCAGCGGCAGCGCGCCCTGCGCAATGGCATAGTACAGCTTTGCCACCCCGCCCGCCAGCAGCGGCGCGGCGTAGGCGTTTTTTGCCGCCAGCACAAGGCCGCTGGTGTCCTTATCAATGCGGTTCACCGGGCGGAACACCGGGCTGTGGCCGTGGACAGCCGCCCACGCCGCGTAGCCGTTTGCCAGCGTGCCCACGGGGTAGTTCAGGGTGGGGTGCACCGCCAGCTGCGGCGGCTTTTCCAGCACCACGGCAAAGGCGTCCTCGTAGACCACGCTGACCGGAATTTCCGGCTGCGGGGTCACGCCGTCCCCCTCCGACGGCAGCGCAAAGGAGAGCATCTGCCCGGGGAAGATGCGCCGGTTTGCCAGCACGGGCACGCCGTCCGCAAAAAAGCCGCCGCCCCGGAACTTGACCGCCCGGGCAAGGTCGGTGGAAACGGCACACTGGCGCAGAAAGCTGCGCACCAGCACCCCATCGTGGGTGGTGGCGGTATCCGGCACGGCAAAATACAGCTGCATGGCCTGCCCTCCCCTGCAAAAATCACGAAAACATAAATGTTATTATAACAAAAATCCGTTTCACTTGCAAATCTTACTTTTTTATGGTATCATGAGGGACGGAAAACGAGTGGAACATACGGCGGCGGGGCGGCTTTGACCGCTCTGAGGAAAGTCCGGGCCTCACAGAGCACGGTAACTGCTAACGGCAGCCGAGGGTGACCTTAGGGAAAGTGCAACAGAAAACAAACCGCCGCAGCAATGCGGTAAGGATGAAACGGCGAGGTAAGAGCTCACCAGCGCATGGGTGACCATGCGGCTTTGTAAACCCTACCGGAAGCAACGCCTATATGGGACGTACAGCGCTGCTCGCGTGTCCCGAAGGCGGCACGAGCCTGTCAGCAATGGCAGGCCTAGACAGATCGTCGTTTAATACAGAACCCGGCTTACGGTCTATCTCGTTTTCCCTTTTGTGCTTTTGCGCTGTCTGCTGCTTGCAGGCAGCTTTTTTTGTATAGCAAAAAGAACCGTTGCACAATATAACGTGCAACGGTTCTTTTTAGATAGATTTTTCTCAGTTCCCGCTGCCGCCCAAGATGGCGTCCAGCACGGTGGAGGCGGCGCTGTACAGCGAGCCTGCGGCCTGCTCTACCTGCTCCTGCGTGGGCAGGCTGACGGCGGGCGTCTCAGTGCTGCCGCCCTCGGCGGGGGTGTCCGGCTGGGGCGTCTCGGTGGCAGCGGGCTGCTCGGCGGGCGTTTCTGCGGGCTGCTCGGCAGGCGTTTCAGCGGGCTGTTCAGGCACGCTTTCCGCCGGCACCTCTACGATCACGCTGTCGGCGGGCGTCTCGGGCACAGAGACAGCGGCATCGGGGTCGGTGGTGGGGGTGTACACGTCCGTCTTTTCCGGGGTCTGGGTGGTGGAGCTTACCGTGCCCTCGCCGCCCAGCACCGCCGCGATCATCTCCTTGGCCTTTGCCACCGAGCTTTCGTCCGGCTTCATGACATAAAGCTTCTGCCCCTTGGCAGAGTAGCACTTGGTGCTGCTGCCGGAGGTTCCGGTAACGGTGTAGCGTTCAATATTCCACTCTGCAAAGTCGCTCAGCTGCATCCGCACCAGCGCACTGATCTGGTTGGGGGAAAGGCTGGTGACAAAGCTGTCGGCAACGGCGTCCAGAATTTTGGTAAAGCCCATCAGCAGCGCCGGGGACTTGATCTTGTTCAGCATGGCGTCGATGACCTTCATCTGGTTGATGCCGCGCTGCACATCGCCGGTCTTGAAGGCGTGGCGCTCGCGGGCAAAGGCCAGCGCGGCCTTGCCGTCCAGATGGTTCCAGCCCTCCACAAAGGTGGTGGGGTCGTAGTAGCCGGGGCTGCCCACCGAGGTGAACGCCTGATCGGAGTACACGTCCACGCCGCCCAGTGCATCAATAATATCCATAAACCCTGCAAAATTGATGCGGATGTAGTGCTGCACATCCACCCCGTACAGGTTGCCGAGGGTGTCCATGCTGGTCTGCACGCCGTAAAGCCCGGCGTGGGTCAGCTTATCCTTGCTGGAGGTACCGGCAAGGTCCACATAATAATCGCGCGGGGTGTTGATCAGCACCACCTGCTTGGTGACAGGGTTCACGGCGGCAATGATATTCACATCGCTGCGTGCTTTATCCGTTAGATCGCCGCGGGTATCCACGCCGCTCAGGTACACCACAAAGGGCTCCTTTGTGATCTTTTTCGCCTCGGCGTCGCTCAAAAGGCCGTTGGTCATGTTGCCCAGCGCGGCAAGGCCCTGCTGCGCCCACACGCAGCCCACCGCCATGGCGGCGCACAGCACCACCGAGAACACCCGGGACACCGTACCTGCAGTTTTGTACTCCTGACAGCGCTTGACCAGCAGCCACAGCAGCGCCAGCAGCGCCGCCAGCACCACCAGATACAGCACCGGCAGCATCTGGGTGCGCCACAGCTGCACCAGCGAAAGAACGCTTAAAATTGCCTGTATGACCAGCAAGATCTTCCCTCGTTTCGGGGGCAGGTACGCCCCATTCTCCCCGGCAGCCGTGCTGCGGGGGGTGTTTTGCTGCGGGCGGCGGGGCGGAGCGGGTTGCTCCGGCGGCAGCTCCGAGAAAAACGCGGCGCTGTCCACCACCACGGTGGCGTCCTGCTGCTCAGTCTTGTGCAAAAGACGGTGCAGGGAACGGCCGTCCTCCCTGCGGGAATGCTCGTTTTCTTCCAACATGAGAATACTCCTTTTTTCAGCCCACCGGAACGATGGTCAGCACGGCGCGGGCGGGCAGACAGGTGGCGGTCTGATCCTCCGCCGACAGCCAGCCGAAGCCCTCGCAGATGTGATCCGGGCAGGGCGACTCAATAAACCGCGCTCTGCCGTCCTTTACCTCTATATGCACCGTATAATAGCCGGTGTCCACGCTGTAGGTGTCGTCCTTTTCCAGCGGAATGTCCAGCACGGCATTGTTGTCGCCGTAGATCAGCTGGGCAGTCAGCTTGCCGCCGGTGGCGTTGTGGCTGCGCACCGCCAGCAGCACCGCTGCAATGGCCAGCACCACCGCGGCAAACAGGATATTGGTGAAAAGCTTTTTCTTCATGGCTTACTGCTCCCCGGGCTTGAGCTGCTCCAGCTCTGCCAGCCAGAGGGTGGCGCAGGCATCGCTGGGCATCCGCCAGTCCCCCCGGGGCGAAAGGGTCACGCTGCCCACCTTGGGGCCGTCCGGCAGGCAGCTGCGCTTGAACTGCTGGGCAAAAAAGCGCCAGTAGAAGTTGCGCAGCCACTTGTACAGCACAGCGTCCGTGTACTCTGCCCTGCCCGCAAAGGCGGCCTTTGCCAGCCGGTAGATCTTTGCCGGGCCAAAGCCGCAGCGCAGCACATAATACAGGTAAAAATCGTGCAGCTCGTAGGGGCCCACTAGATCCTCGGTGATCTGTGCAATTTCGCCGTCCTTAGCGGGCAGCAGCTCCGGCGAGACCGGGGTGGCCAGAATATCCAGCAGCACATCGTGCAAGGCGGGGGTGGCGGCGGTCTCGGCCTCGTACTGCACCAGATAGCGCACCAGCGTTTTGGGCACACCGGCGTTTACGCCGTACATACTCATGTGGTCGCCGTTGTAGGTAGCCCAGCCCAGCGCCAGCTCCGAAAGGTCGCCCGTGCCCACCACAAAGCCGCCGGTGCGGTTGGCAAGGTCCATCAGCTCCAGCGTGCGCACACGCGCCTGCCCGTTCTCATAGGTAACGTCCAGCACGTTTTCGTCCTGTCCGATATCCGCAAAGTGGCTGCGCACGGTGTTGGCAATGCGGATTTCCTGAAAGCTCACGCCCAGCTCTGCGCACAAAATCTCGGCATTGCTGCGGGTGCGCTTGGTGGTGCCAAAGCAGGGCATGGTGACCGCCAGCACATCGGCGGCGGGGCGGTGCAGCTGCTTCATGGCGCGCACTGCCACCAGCAGGGCAAGGCAGCTGTCCAGCCCGCCGGAAATACCAAGCACCGCCTTTTTGGCGTGGGCGTGCTCCAGCCGCTTGGCAAGGCCATCGGCCTGCATCTTCAAGATCAGCTCGCACCGGGCGGCGCGGCGCTGCGGGTCGCTGGGCACAAAGGGTGCGGGGTCGATGCGGCGGGTGAGCACCGTTTCCACCGGTGTAAGGTCAAATTCCACGGTGACGTAGCCCTCGGCGCTGTGCTCAAAGCTGGTGTTGCGGGCACGCTCGGCCTCCATGCGCTGGCAGTCCAGCTCGGTCTCGGCACAGTCGCCCCCAAAGGGCGCGGTCTCCGCCAAAAGGCTGCCGTCCTCGGCAATGAGGTCGTGGCCGGCAAACACCATGTCGGTGGTGCTTTCGCCGTGCCCTGCCGAGGCGTACAGGTAGCCGCACAGCAGCCGGGCAGACTGGTTTGCCACCAGTGCGCGGCGGTACTCCGCCTTGCCCACGGTCTCATCGCTGGCAGAAAGGTTTGCAATGACGGTAGCGCCCGCCAGCGCGTGGAAGGTAGAGGGCGGCAGCGCGCTCCACAAGTCCTCGCACAGCTCCACGCCCAGCACAAAGCTGGGCATCTGGCGGCAGCGGAACAAAAGCGAGGTGCCAAAGGGCACCTGCTGCCCGCAGACCGTCACCGTCTGCACCTCGGTGCTGCCGGGGGTGAACTGCCGTTTCTCGTAAAACTCGCCGTAGTTGGGCAGGTAGGTCTTGGGCACAATGCCCAGCAGCTGCCCCCGGCACAGCACGGCGGCGCAGTTGTACAGCTTGCCGTGCACCAAAAGCGGCAAGCCCACCAGCGCCACGGTATCCAGCGTGCTGCTCTGCGCAAGCAGCCATTCCAGCGCATCCAGTGCGCCCTGCTGCAGGGTGCGCTGCAAAAACAAATCGCCGCAGGTGTAGCCGGTAAGGCAAAACTCCGGAAATACCGCCAGCTTTACCCCCCGCTGCGCGGCAGTTTGCAGCTGTGCCAGAATCTGCTGTGCGTTATAGGTGCAGTCTGCCACCCGCAAGGCGGGCGAAAAGGCAGCTGCCTTTAAAAAACCATCTTTCATAAGAGGATTTCACATCCTGTCTGTTTCAATGTAGCCATGGTGACCCATGTTGACCATAGTATACCACAAACCGCATAAAACGGAAAGTAACAGACTGGTAAAAGAAGTGTGAACGAGGGAAAACCCTCTCAGTCATCGCTGCGCGATGCCAGCTCCCCCGAGGGGGGAGCTTTTATGCACTGCCGTAAACTTTGCAGTTTCGTGACAAACTTTCCCGTTACCGCAAAAGCTCCCCCTTCGGGGGAGCTGGCAAAGCCGTAAGGCTTTGACTGAGAGGGTTCAGGCTTCCTCCCTGAGGGAGCTGGCAAAGCCGCAGGCTTTGACTGAGGGAGTTACAAAAAACACCCCCGCAGGCTTACGCCCACGGGGGTGTTATTATGCCAGTATGTTCCCTGCACCCCTAAGGGTACAGTCACGCAAGCATGGTCTGGTCAATCAGTAACGATTACCAAATGGTGCTGTCCTTGCCGATGAAGGTGTCCTCAGCAGCATTCTTGACCTTGCCGAAGCCCAGGTTGTAGATAGCTGCCAGGTTGCCAACGATGTCCAGACCGCAGTTCAGAACACCCAGAGCGCCAGTCAGAACCTTGGTCTTGGTGTCAGCAGCTTCGCCGTCAACCTCGCCAACGTAGTTGTCGCCCCAGATACCGCCGAGCTCGCCAGCGAACTTGCCCAGGACGGTGTTGCCCTTAGAGCCGTAAACGCCGGAGAAGACGGTACCAACGGTGTTCTTCAGGAAGCTGTTGATGTAGTGGTTACCAACAACAATACCCAGGTTGGTGGAGAACTGCTTCCACTCAGCCTTGCCCATGGGGTTCATCAGGTACTCGCCGATAGAACCACCCATAACATAGGTCATCTCGTTCTCAGACACAGCAGAGAAATTTGCAGGCATCATCATAATGAATTACTCCCTTCAAAAATAGAAAAATATTTTCGAACCGGTGTTTCCGGCTCAATCCTTACTAGGATGGCAATAATATACCACACTTTCCAGAAATGTTCAAGTACTTTTTTGAAAAAAGTGTAAAAACTGTGAAACCACGTCCCCGCTTTTGTAGCAAAACTGCACTGTTCATGCGGTTTTTTCTGGTGTGACAGGTTTTTTCACCAATTTGTGAAAAATAGACTACCAGAACCATAAGGCGGTGCTTTTGCAATGAAAACAGTTGTTTTTGTGGACGAATTGCTGCTTGTAAACTTTGCCGCAGCCGCCGCGCTGCTGCTGGGCGCGGGGCTTTTGTGCGGGCGCAGCTGCACCGGGCTGCGGCTGTGCGCGGGCAGCGCGGCGGCTGCGGTAAGCACCCTTGCCCTGCTGGCGCCGCCGTGGTGCGCCCCGCTGGCGGCACTATATAAAATAGCCACCTGCTGCGGGGTGGTGGCGGTGTGCTACGGCGTGCCCGGGGCGCGCAGCTTTGCCCGGCTTTGCGGGTGGTACGCGGCGCTGAACGGCCTGCTGTGCGGCGCGGTGGTGCTGCCCGGGGTACAGGCCAACAACCTTTGCGTGCTGCTGCCGGTGCGCCCGGGGCGGCTGCTGCTGTGCTGCGCCGGGGTGTACGGGCTGCTGCGCGGGCTGCTGGCGGTGTTTGGCCGCCCGCAGCGGGGCTGCTTTGCCGCCGTGCTGCAAATTGCGGGGGCGACAGTGCCGGTACAGGCCTACCACGACACTGGCTTTACCCTGCAGGACCCCCTTGCCGGGCGGCGGGTGGTGCTGGTGCAGTACCCGCCGCTGCGCAGCCAGCTGCCCGCCCCGCTGCGGCAAGCCTTAGACGGCTGGTTTGCCGCCGGTGCCGCCCCGCCCCCGGAGCTTTTCGTGCAGCTTGTGCCCTGCGCCGCCATTACCGGCCGCTGCCTGCTGCCCGCCGTGCCCGCCGCGCTGTGCTGCGGCCAGCGCCGTGTGCCCGGCCTGCTGGCGGCCTTTTGCGCCCCCAGCGCCCCCACCGGCGCATGGACGCTGCTGCTGGGGGACGACGTAGCGGAGGAGGTGGGGGTGTAGCGCTGAGACGATTTAGAATGCGCTCCGCTATGGGAACGAACCCTCTCAGGCTCACTGCGTTCGCCAGCTCCCCCGAAGGGGGAGCTTATAGCACTGCCGTAATCTTTTATCATTCATCCGGTACTTTTCCGTCATGGCAAAAAAGCTCCCCCTTCGGGGGAGCTGGCACGGCGTAAGCCGTGACTGAGAGGGTTCACCCCTCCCTGAGGGAGTTCCCTTATAATACATATAATAAAAGTGCACAGGAGGGATATCCATGTTGCAGTTTTTCCGCAAGGTATGGCAGCGGCTATGGGAGCGCTTGCGCTACTGCGGCGCGGTGCATTATCTGGCGGGCGGGCCCAGCCTGCCCCCGCCCCTGACCCCCGAGCAGGAAAAAGCCCTGCTTGACCGCATGGCCGCCGGGGACGCCGCCGCCCGCGAGGAGCTGATCACCCACAACCTGCGGCTGGTGGTGTATCTGGCAAAAAAGTACGAGAACAGCGGTGTGCCCGCCGAGGACCTTGTAAGCATTGGCACCATCGGGCTGATCAAGGCGGTAAACACCTTTACCCCCGCCCGCAGCATCAAGCTTGCTACCTACGCCAGCCGCTGCATCGGCAACGAGATATTGATGTACCTGCGCAAAAGCTCCAACCGCCGGCAGGAGGCCAGCATCGACGAGCCTTTGAACGTGGACGGCGACGGCAACGAGCTGCTACTCTCGGACATTCTGGGCAGCGACACCAACGCGGTAAGCCAGCAGCTGGAGCAGGACGCCGAGCGCGCGGTGCTGCGCCGCGCCGTGGCGGCGCTTTCGGCGCGGGAGCGGCAGATCATGGAGCTGCGCTTCGGCCTTACCGACGGCGTGGAGCGCACCCAAAAGGAAGCCGCCGACGCCCTTGGCATCAGCCAGAGCTATATCTCCCGGCTGGAAAAGCGCATCATCCACACCCTGAAGGCCCGCCTTGAAAGCGAGTAGTCCCGGGCGCAGCGCTTGACATTCCGCGTGGGAACGTGTATAATGAAAACACAAGAGGCGCTGGCCCGGCAAATGGCTAGCTCCTCATTGGCGTGTCAAGATTGACCGCGGCTGTGGGAGCTCTGGCGGTCAATCTTTTTTTGCATTCTTGCGTTCCATGGTAATCTTCCATGCAATGTCGAACACTGCGCGGACAACGTTGACGGCAAGCGACAACGCTGCGATGATCTCCGAGATCGTCATGTCCTGCTCACCCCCCTTCGTTAAAACTCCGGGAAGTGCTGCTCAATCTGATTGAACCTCCTCCCGGGTCGTTCTGGGTCGTTCCGCAGTGGAAACGAGCGTCAGTTCGCCAACAGAGAAGGTAGCCGCCTGCGTTTGTGGGCACAGCGCCTGATGGGCGGCTTACGCCGCCAGTCACAGCATACCATAAAATTACAGGTTTGTCTATAATGCGCCCCTCTTTTGCGGAGGGGCGCTCAATTTTTTCCACGCATAGCGTCCGGCGCACAGAGCCATACTTCCGGTAAAGCAAAAGACCGGAGGCGTTCGGATGTACAACAATGTGGAGCTATGCGGTGTGAACACAGGGCAGCTGCCTGTGCTGACCGAGACGGAAAAGCGGCAGCTGCTCACCCTTGCCCACGCCGGGGACAAGGCTGCCCGGGCGCGGATGGTGGAGGGCAATCTGCGGCTGGTGCTCAGCGTGGTGCAGCGGTTTGCCCAGCGGGGCGAGAATCTGGACGATCTGTTTCAGGTGGGGTGCATCGGGCTAATCAAGGCCATCGATAACTTTGACCCCGCGCAGCCGGTGCGGTTCTCCACCTACGGCGTGCCCATGATCATTGGGGAGATCCGGCGGTTTCTGCGGGACAACAACGCCCTGCGGGTAAGCCGCACCCTGCGGGACACCGCCTACCGTGCCATGCAGGCGCGGGAAGGGCTGGAGAAGCAGCTGGGGCGGGAGCCCACCATGGACGAGGTCGCCGCAGCAGCCGGGCTTGCCCGGCGCGAGGTGACCGCCGCGCTGGAATCGGTGGTAGAGCCGCTCAGCCTTGACGAGCCGGTGTACACCGACGGCGGCGATGCGATGTATGTCATCGACCAAGTGCGCGACCCGGACAGCGAGGAAAGCTGGATCAGCGGGCTGCAGTTCCGGGATACGGTAGCCGCCCTTTCGCCCCGGGAAAAGCGCATCATGGAGCTGCGGTATCTGCGCGGCAAGACCCAGATGGAGGTGGCGCAGGAGATCGGCATCAGTCAGGCGCAGGTAAGCCGGCTGGAAAAAGGCGCGTTGCAGCAGTTCCACGCCGGGGGATAAAGGCAGAACGATTTAAAATGGCCTCCGCGTGCGCTTTGGCCATATACAGCGGAAAATCAATTTAAATTTCGCGTTTGTCGCGGCCTGCGGGCCGCTCCAAACGCATTTTCACAGAAGGGGTCGCAGCGGGAAACATCATCCGCCAAAACGCCAATCTGCTGAATCACAAAAAGACCGCTGCGCCGTGCAGCGGTCTTTTTGGCTTTAGCGGCGGCTGTATCTGCGCCGGGTGGCAGCCCCGCCCCGCAGATGACGCTCGGCCTTGTTGCGCGCCAGCACGGCACGCACCTGCCCGTACAGCGCAGGGCTGATGCTGCGCAGCCGCACGGCAACGTCCTTGTGCACGGTGGACTTGCTGCACCCGAACGCAGCCGCCGCTGCCCGCACCGTGGCGTTGTGGGCGGCAATGTACTCGCCCAGCTGCACGGCGCGCTGTTCCGGATCGGCTTTCATATCCCGCCTCCCTGCGTTCCAGCTTTGCAATGGTATAACATACGCGCTGCCAGGGCGGATTATGTCTGCGGGCTTGACTTTTTGTCCCACGGCGCGTATACTGTGGGCGGACATAAAAACAGGGGCGCCGTAAGGCTGAGATCCGCATAGCGCGGAGTACCCTTTACCTGATCCGGGCAATGCCGGCGTAGGGAGTTTGCGGAACTGTCCGGTACGTTCAACAAACCTTCATGCGTCTGCTGCCAGCAGGCGCATTTTGTTTTTGTGTACTATCGTTCTGAGAAGAGGAATCCCTATGACTAAAACCTATTCCAAGACCCGCATTCTGGTGGAGGGCGCCCTGATGATCGCCCTGTCCACCGTTTTGAGCATGATCCAGATCCCGCTCATGCCCCACGGTGGTTCCATTACCCTGTTCAGCATGGTTCCCATTCTGGTAATGAGCTACCGCCACGGCGCAAAGTGGGGCATCATGACCGCTTTCGTCAACAGCCTGATCCAGCTTGTGCAGGGTCTTGGCAATCTGGCATACTGCCAGACCCTCACGGCACAGGTGGGCTGCGTACTGCTGGACTACATTCTGGCCTTCACGGTGCTTGGCTTCGCCTGCCTGATCGCAAAGCCTTTCCACAGCCGCACCGTGGGTGTCGGTGTCAGCGCCTTTGTGGTGTGCCTGCTGCGCTTCCTGTGCAGCTTTCTGTCCGGTTACATCGTCTGGAAGGACTACGACTACGCTTTCAGCTGGATGACCGAGATCGGCTTCCCCGGGATCTCCAGCATGAGCGTGGACGGTCTGTGCTGGCTGTACAGTGCCGTGTACAATGCCACCTATATGCTGCCCGAAGCCATCCTGACCACGGTCCTTGCGGTGATCCTGATCCGTGTCGCCCCGCAGATCTTTGACCGTCAGGCACGCTAAGACGTAGTTTTTTCAAAAAGAGCACTCCCCCGCTTTTCGATCCCCGCCGGGCACGCACCCTGCGGGGATCTTTTGCTGCAAAAAATTTTGCAAAAAACTGTTGACAAGCGCCCCTGCGGCTGGTATAATTACACACGTCGTCAGGCACAAAGCAAGACATCTGGGGGTTTAGCTCAGCTGGGAGAGCGCTTGCATGGCATGCAAGAGGTCACCGGTTCGATCCCGGTAATCTCCACCAGAAAGAGAAGCACTACACAGAAATGTGTGGTGCTTTTTTGTTGACGCCAAACGAGTGAGGGTTTAGCTCACCCGGGAGAGCGCCGTGCATGGACTGCAAGAGGGTCACCGTGATTTGAATCGGCCCGGTAATCTCCACCAGAAAGAGAAGCACTACACAGAAATGTGTGGTGCTTTTTTGTTGTCTGCTTGCCATGCAAAGCAGCTTATGATAAGATAAACTTATATTCTTTTTCTTTAGAAATCCGCAGAACGCAGAAGTAAAAAGTCAGGAGGCCGCAAATGCCCTATATTTTTCTATATCTTTTTTTAGCAGTGCTTTGTCTTTTAAACCTCCAGTTCTGTCCAACCGGCGCAGATATCAAAAAGGCCATGAATCGTCTGCATGAGCTGCGCTTTGTTTTTGCAGTACTGATCATCTTTTCTCATTGTACAAATCCATTTTCTCCTATGCCACACATTCTGCTGCCATTAAGCAAGATCTCCACATTAGGTGTAGGCTATTTCTTTATTTCATCCGGCTTTGGACTTGCCTGTTCTGTTGCCTCCAAGCCGAATTACCTGCACGATTTCTGGAAAAAAATCGTCAATCTGCTATGGATCACTCTGTTTTCAAGTGTTGTAAGCACGCTTATCCGGAACACGATGCTCGGCGAACATCAGATTTTTCAGCTGGTCAACTGGTATATGCCCGCATTGACCGTGCTGTATCTGATCTTCTATGTTTCCTACCGCATTTTCCCAAAAAATAAATTTCGGCGTGTCGTTTTTCTTTCCGGCGTTATATTCATTATCACTTCGATTCTCTGTATCTCTGATGCTGTTACAGGTTTAAATCACAGAGTATACTACATTAGTGAGTTGGCGTTTCCCTTCGGTGTTATCATTTATGAATACGCAGACCTTCTTGCCAGTTTTTTAAAAAAGAAATATGCCTTACCCTTGATCGTTGCGGCAGAACTTATTTTTTCCTTTCTTGCCATAACTGTGCCTGAAAAAAGCCTGCCGGATTTGATCTTTCACAATCTCATGATCTTCCCCTTTGGGCTGCTCTTGATCTGGCTGCTGGACAAATTCAAGGTCGGCAATCGTATCCTCCGCACAATGAATCCCTATGCTCCGTTCCTGTATCTGTTTCAGTTTGCAGTTCTCGATATCACAAAGAACTACTATATAATAAACTCCCATTCGTTTGACATCTTCTACTTCTGGAGCGTTCTGTTTTTCACCTGCATATTGGCTGTTGCACTTCAGCACCTGTATAATTTTATTGGGGCAGAAGTACACAAGCACTTCTGCCCCAATCGTTCCAATCTATAACGTTGTTTGCTGTTATGTTTCCTGCATCATGATGCGGATACGGTCTTGCATTTCCTTCTTATCCTTCGGCTTCCAGACCTGCGGCTTTGGCGGCTTGCGCCGCTGTACAGAGTAGGCCAGCGGCAGCAGCCGCAGCGCCATCGTGCACCAGAAAGAAAAGGATGTGTTGTCCGTAAGGTATGTCATCGTCATGTAACTGAGATTGCTCAGGTACAGCAGCGTGGTTTCTTCATCCGCATAGTGCAGCCAGAAGATCGGCGTAAGGATATATTGGATGCCCGCCCAGAACACAAAGCCCGGAAAGCCCATTTCCACAAACACCTTTAAGATGTCGTTGTGGAAGGGATATGGATGGTTAATTATGCCTGCGTTGTACCAGCTGGTGACGATGGTATCCACATACTCAAAGCCATGCCCGCAATAGGTAACGGAAAAATCGTAATAGTCGTTGGCTAGACTCCACAGATAGTCGCGTCCCATCATATCGATACCGAACGTCTGCAAGGCCTTTGAGAGCAGTCCCGTGCGGACAATATAAAGAAATAGAAAGAAAAATACGACCCAAGCAACGCCCCACAGGAGAAGCCATGGTTTTTTATTTTTAAAGCGACGGACGATCAGCGCCACAAAAATAAACAGCACCACCGCCGGAATGGCAATGCGCTTCATGCCCACAAAAAAGAAAAACGTACAAGCTACAAGCAGCAGCCAGCGGCGGCGTTTTTCCTGTTTTGTGTCATGCGGGGCAAACGCCGCATAATAAAGCACCAGCTGTCCAAACACAAAGGTAAGATCGTGGATCTCCAGTCTGCGGGCATAGCCCTCTGCCTCGCCAAAGGTGAGCAGGCACCGCGTAAGTGACTGGATGCTTGCTGAAAGGCCAAAGGCCGGGATCTCCAGCACCATGATGCCTGCATTTGCCAGACACGCCGCGATAGCAAACAGATCGATGGTTCTTGACCCCAGCAGATACACACCGCAGACCGCTGTCAGAATTGAAATACTCTGGAATACCAGCTTGGAGCAGGCCCGGATCATCGTGGATATGGTGCTGAAATTCATCAGCCAGATAACAATGGACCACAAAAACAACATCACGATCAGGGACATATAAAGCAGTGTGGGCCAGAGCACCTTTTTTACCCGTTCCAGATCCGGATATATGAACCCATAGACAAAGGCCATACCGACAACACCCGCAGAAATGATCTTAGGCACGCCGTTCAAAATGCTCTGCAGTGTCTTCCACTCGCCAAGCCCTGCCGCCAGTGCGATGAACCCCACATAGCAGATGCAGATCAGCCTTTGCCAGAAGGGGCTGTCCTTATAAAAAACGGAGGACGGAGTTTTTCGGGAATAATCCCGCTTGACAATGATCTCAGACAATGTGCGCACGCGCTGCTTCTCCTCTTTTGTCGGTTCTGTGGCGATATTTTTCTTATAGCTTTAATTATATGTTCCTGTCGGTGCTTTGTCAATTGCGCCGTCGGGCAGAGATAGTAAGAGGGTCATCGACTGTGCCGATGACCCTCTTGGTTTCTTTTTATATTGCACCCAGACGCATTTTGAAGTCCTGATAGCCGAAGCGCACCAGTTCCCGGCAGCTGCCGTCTGCGCCCAGCAGCCAGATGGGCGGCAGAGGCATCCCGTTGAAGGTGTTGTTCTTGCAGGTGGTGTAGATGGCCATATCGCCGAAGATGAGCTTATCGCCCTCGGCGAGAGGAGCGTCAAAGCTGTAATCCCCGATGATATCCCCCGCAAGGCAGGTGGGGCCGCCCAAACGGACGGTGTGTGTCTTCTCCCCTGCCTCACCGGCGTCCAGCAGCGGCGGGCGGTAGGGCATCTCGATGACGTCCGGGGTGTGGCAGGCTGCGGACATATCCAGAATGGCAAGGCTGGTATCCCCGTTGCGCAGGGTGTCCAGCACGGTAGTGACCAGATAGCCCGCATTCAGCGCCCAAGCCTCGCCGGGCTCCAGATACACCTGTACGCCATACTTCTGCCGCACCGACAGGATGCAGCCTTCCAGCGTAGCAAGGGCATAGCCCGGGCGGGTGATGTGGTGTCCCCCGCCGAAGTTGATCCACTGCATCTTAGGCAGCAGGTCTGCAAACTTCTCCTCCACTGCGGCCAGCGTCACCGCCAGCGCGTCCGCGTCCTGCTCGCACAGGGTGTGGAAGTGCAGACCGTCCAGCAGGGCGGGCAGCTCCGGGTGCTCTGCCACAGCGGCGTCCCACTGGGCGCGGGTGGTGCCCAGACGACTGCCGGGTGCGCAGGGATCGTAGATTTCATGGCCCTCCTGCGTGGAGCACTCCGGGTTGATGCGCAGACCGATGCTTTTGCCAGCCGCCTTTGCCGCCGGGCCGAGCTTTGCCAGCTGGCTGGGCGAGTTGAACACGATATGGTCAGCGTACTGCAGCAGCTGGGCAAACTCGTCTGCCCGGTAGGCGGCGCAGAACACATGGTTCTCCTTTTCCGGCAGCTCTTCCCTGCCCAAGCGGCTCTCGTACAGGCCGCTGGCCTCCGTACCTGCCAGATAGGGCGCCAGCACCGGGTAGACGTTGAAGTTGGAAAAAGCCTTCTGCGCCAACAGAATGCGGCAGCCGGTGCGCTGCTGCACCCCCAGCAAAATCTCGCCGTTGCGGCGCAGCTGGGCTTCGTCCAGCAGGTAGCAGGGGGTGGGCAGGCGGTGCAGCTGCTCCTCGGACAGGTTTGCCAGCCCCGCAAAGGGCGGGCGGCTGTCGCGCACCCGCATCAGTCCACCAGAGCCGGGTCGTGGCTCTCGGAGCGGGGCAGGCCGTACTTATCCAGTGCATCCAGATATGGATCGGGGTCAAACTCCTCTACGGTGTGCACGCCCTTGGTAGTCCACTTGCCGGTGAGCAGCATCAGAGCACCGCACATGGCCGGCACGCCGGTGGTGTAGCTGATGGCCTGAGAGCCCACTTCCTTGTAGCACTCCTGATGGTCGCAAACGTTGTAGATATAGTAGGTCTTATCCTTGCCGTCCTTTTTGCCGGTAAAGATGCAGCCGATGTTGGTCTTGCCCTTGGTGCGGGGGCCAAGGCTGGCGGGGTCCGGCAGCAGCGCCTTGAGGAACTGGATGGGCACGATCTCCTGCCCGTTGAAGTTGACAGGGGTGGTGGACAGCATTCCCACGTCCTCCAGACAGCGCATATGATCCAGATAGCTCTGACCAAAGGTCATGAAGAAGCGGATGCGCTTTGCCTCCGGGATGTTCTTTGCCAGAGACTCGATCTCCTCGTGGTGCAGCAGGTACATATCCTTGTCGCCCACCTGATCGAAGTTGTACTCCCGCTTGATGCTCATGGCCGGGATCTCCACCCAGTGGCCGTTCTCCCAGTAGCTGCCGGGAGCAGACACCTCGCGCAGGTTGATCTCCGGGTTAAAGTTGGTGGCAAAGGCATAGCCGTGGTCGCCGCCGTTGCAGTCCAGAATATCGATGGTGTCAATGGTATCAAACTCGTGCTTTTTGGCGTAGGCGCAGTAGGCCTGCGTCACGCCCGGGTCGAAGCCGCTGCCCAGCAGGGCGGTCAGACCGGCTTCCTCGAACTTTTTTGCGTAGGCCCACTGCCAGCTGTAATCAAAGTAGGCAGAGAAGCCAGCTTCCTTGCAGCGTTTCTCGTAGATGGCGCGCCATTCCGGGTCGTCGGTGTTCTCGGGCTCGTAGTTGGCGGTGTCCATGTAGTTGACGCCGCAGGCAAGGCAGGCATCCATGATGGTCAGATCCTGATAAGGCAGGGCGATGTTCATCACGAGGTCGGGCTGGTAAGCCTTGATGAGGGCGAT